>CAIZGT010000674.1 GCA_903932545.1 uncultured Rhodospirillales bacterium | reverse complement strand
GATTTCCAGCCGGAGGTGAAGGTGTAAGGCTCTTCCGGTCGGAAATTGACCGCCTTGATCTCCAGCAGGATTTTTGCCGTGGTTAAAGCGGCGTCACGGTCCCAGGTGGTCTGGTGCTGTTGGGTCATATGCGGCATCTCCGTCCGGCTGCGATGGCTGTTCTCACGCAGATGTCCTAACCTTCCTGCGAGAGGCCGTCCATAATCCGTGCTGTGATAGGGGGAGTGCGTTCAAGGGTGATCTGGGTTCTGGACGATCCACGCGCAGGGACCGCCGCACAGGCCATCGGCATCGCCGAGCGCCTCGGCATGCCGTTTCGTCGCATTCCGCTGTCTTGGAATTGGAAGGTGCATGTGGCCGGATTGGTGCCGCATGGGTCGCTGATGGGGGTTTCTGGCCCAATTGGGCTTGAGGAGCGCAGCGCGGAGGCACCGAGCTTGGTGATTTCCGCCGGTCGTCGCTCGGCCCCGGTGGCGCTGTGGCTGAAATCGCATTTCGGCTGCAAGCTGGTGCATTGCATGTCGCCGGGCATCACCGGGCTGCTGCATTGGGAAGATTTCGATCTGCTGGTGATCCCCGCACATGATAAGCCCGCTGCCGCTGCCAATGTGATGCCGGTGTTGGGGGCGACGAATCGGATATCACCGCTGGTGCTCACCCAAGCGGAAATGGCGTGGCATGAGCGACTGGCGCATCTGCCGCATCCGCGCGTGGCGCTGATTGTGGGCGGTAAGGTGCGCTCGGTTGGCATGCCGCCCGCGTTGGCGCTGGGTTTGGGGCGCGAGGTGGCATTGATGGCGCTTGGCATTGGCGGCTCGGTGATGGCCACCACCAGCAGGCGCACCGGCGATGCAGCATCAGATGCGCTCGCCGAGGGGCTCGGGCCGGTGCTGCACGTGCTGTATCGCTGGGGTGAGCCGGGGGAGAACCCGTATCTCGGCTTCCTCGCCACTGCTGATGCTATCGTGGTGACGGCGGATTCGGTTTCGATGATTTCAGAGGCGTGTGCCACTGAAGCGTCGGTGTTCGTGGCGCTGCCGGAGATGGCGGGGCCGAAGCACAAAATGATGATCGAGACGCTGGTGCAGGCAGGCCAAGTGCGACCGTTCAGCCAGACGCTTTCAACCTGGGAGCGCCAGCCGCTCGATGAGTCGGGCCGGGTGGCGGATGAGATACGCCGGAGGTTCAAGCTGGATTGACCTCAGCCTCGGCTCGGCATTTATCTGTCGATAGAAAAAACTCCGGAGAGACTCCCATGTCGCGCACCCATCGCATCGCCGTTATCCCTGGCGATGGTATTGGCAAGGAAACCACGCCCGAAGGTTTGCGCGTGCTTGATGCCGCAGCGACGCGGTTCGGGTTCAACCTCAAACTCGCCGAATATGATTGGTCGTGCGAGCTTTACAGCAAAACCGGGGCGATGATGCCCGGTGATGGCATGGCGCAGTTGGCGGAGAGCGACTCGATTTTTCTCGGCGCGGTGGGCTGGCCCGGCGTGCCGGATCATATCTCGTTGTGGGGCCTGCTGATCCCGATTAGGCGCGAGTTTGATCAATACGCCTCGGTGCGCCCATGCAAGCTGATGCCGGGCGCCAAAACGCCGCTGGCCAACCGCAAGGAGAAGGACATCGATTTCTACGTGGTGCGCGAGAACACCGAGGGCGAATATTCTGCCGTGGGTGGGCGAATGTTTGCCGGCACGGATCGCGAATTTGTGTCTCAGCAATCGGTTTTCACCCGCATCGGCTGTGACCGGATTATCAAATACGCCTTCGAACTGGCGATGACGCGCCCGCGCAAGAAGGTGACATCGGCCACCAAATCGAACGGCATTATTCACACTATGCCGTATTGGGATGAGCGGTTTGCTGAGATTGCCAAGCAATACCCGGAAGTGACGACCGACCAGTTCCATATCGATATTCTGACGGCGCAATTCGTGCAGCACCCGGATTGGTTCGATGTGGTGGTGGGCTCGAATTTGTTCGGCGACATCCTCTCCGATCTCGGGCCAGCGGTGGCGGGTTCGATTGGGATTGCGCCGTCTGCCAACATCAATCCAGAGCGGATTCACCCGTCGATGTTCGAGCCGGTGCATGGCTCGGCGCCGGATATTGCGGGCAAGGGTATTTGCAATCCGATCGGCCAAATTTGGGCCGGAGCGCAGATGCTGGAGCATCTGGGTGAGACCGCTGCTTCGGACGCGATTGTGCAGGCGATTGAAACCTGCCTGCGCGATGGTGGCCCACGCACGCGTGATATGGGTGGCCAAGCGAACACGACGGATGTGGGCCGCGCGATTGCCGAGTTGGTCGCGAACAGCTGATGGTTGCGGGCAGGGGGCTGGGTGCCTAGATTAGGCATCCGGAAGGGGTTTGAGCAGAATGGTTCGCGAATACAGTCAGATTGCCCGCAATTGTGAGCGCGCCGTGGTGATGGCGTATCGCGAATTGCGCGGTGTTGGCCGGGCAGATATGGAATCGTTCCATGCTTGCACCACGCTGTATCGCATCCATCACCCCGAAGCCTCGGTGCATGAGGCACGGCGTTTGGTGGCGGAATGGATAGACCACCATGTTGTTCGCAAAGACAACGGGCCGACACCGGGTTGCGATTGCGACTGATATTTCAGGTTCTGGCGCTGGCGTTATCGGCATCCCTGGCCCACGCCACGGAGCCGAGCGGCCTGTGGTGGACCGAGGATCACAGCGGCGTTATTGCGATTGCGCCATGCGATCTAGGTCTGTGCGGGCGAATTGTTGGTCAGCCAAATCCGTTGCTTCCGGATGGCAGCTTGCCGCGTGATTGGCGGGGAGAGCCGGAGTGTGGCTTGGATTTTCTGGATGTGCGCGCCACTGACACTGCAAATCTTTGGCTCGGCCAAGTGCTCGATCCGCGCAACGGGCAGCGATGGAATGCTGAGATTTACCTCGATGCCGACGGAAATCTGCGGCTGCGCGGCTATATCCTCACACCGCTGCTGGGCCAGACGCAGATTTGGACGCGGTTTGCGGGGCGGGTGAATGATAAATGCGTGATTGGGTAGCGTAGGGCGGGAGAATTCCGGCGGCCCTGGCGGAATTCTCCCACCCTACGCTCTCCAGTAACTTACATCCCGGCCATTAGTTCAATTGCCTGAACCAGCGCCGAGTGATCCAGATCGGCACCGCCTTTGGCGGCCACGGCTGAGAACATCTGCTGGGCAATGGCGGTGTTCGGCAGCGCCATGCCCATGTCTTTCGCCGAACCCAATGCGAGGTTCAGGTCTTTTTGGTGCAGACGGATGCGGAAGCCAGGGGCGAAGGTGCGGTTGATCATGCGCTCGGCATGCACTTCCAGAATGCGCGAATTGGCAAAGCCGCCCATCAGGGCGGTGCGCACTTTCGCCGGATCAGCGCCGGCCTTCTTGGCGAAGGTGAGGGCTTCGGCCACCGCTTGAATGTTCAGCGCCACGATGATCTGGTTGGCGACTTTACACACCTGACCAGCACCCGGCTCGTTGCCGACATGGGTGATGTTCTTGCCCATTGCTTGGAACAGCGGCAAGGCGCGCTCG
>CAIZGT010000673.1 GCA_903932545.1 uncultured Rhodospirillales bacterium | reverse complement strand
GAAGCCAATCTGCGCCACGCGGGCGGCCTGCGCATTGATCACGCGCTCGGGCTGGCGCGCCTGTTCCTGGTCCCTGATGGCGGCAAAGCCGCCGATGGCACCTATGTCGCGTATCCGTTCGCCGATCTGCTGGGCGAGATTGCCCTCGCCTCGCAGCGCGCCCAGGCGCTCATCATCGCCGAAGACCTCGGTACCGTGCCAGACGGTTTGCGTGAGGCGCTGACAGCGCATGACATGCTGAGCTATCGCCTGCTGCTGCTGGAGCGGGACGGCGCGGAATTCCGCACCGCCGCGCGCTATCCACGCCGCGCGGTGGCCTGCGTCTCCACCCATGACCTGCCAACCTTCCAAGGCTGGGTTGAAGGGGCAGACATCGCCGAACGCGAAAGCCTCGGCCTCACCGCAGCCCCGATGACTGAGCGGGAGGCAGAACTTGCCGCACTGCGCCGGGCGGTGGGTGACAACGAGCCGGATCTCGCCGCCGCGGCACATCACCTCATCGCCGCCACGCCCTGCGATCTCGCTTATGTGCAGGCCGAGGACTTGGGCAATGAGCGCGTGGCGGTGAACCTGCCCGGCACCGACCGCGAGCGCCCAAACTGGCGCAAGCGGATCACAACGCCGGTTGAGTCGCTCTTCACCACCAATCATGCACTCACATTGCTCGATGAAATCAGCCTTGGTCGATTGGCCGATAACAAGGCCGCATAGCAAACGGAGCCTTTCATGACCGAACTCTGGCGTTTGTCCGCCACCACCCTCGCCACCAAAATCCGCGCCCGCGACGTCTCCGCGCGGGAGGTGGCGATGGACGCGCTAGCCCGCCTCGATGCCGTCAATCCCTGGCTCAACGCGGTGGTGGAGCATCGCCCCGATGACGTGTTGGCGCAGGCCGATGCGGTGGACGCGCAGATTGCGCGCGGCGAAGACCCCGGCATTCTGGCTGGCGTGCCCACCACGGTGAAAATCAACGCCGATGTCGCAGGCTACGCCACCACCAACGGCTTGCGCATGCAGCGCAATCTGATCGCCACCGATGACAGCCCGCTGGTGTCCAACCTGCGAAAAGCGGGCGCGGTGTTGCTCGGGCGGACCAATACGCCCGCCTTCTCGCTGCGCTGGTTCACCAACAATCTGATACATGGGGCGACGAAAAACCCACGTGACGCCACGATCACCCCCGGCGGCTCCTCCGGCGGTGCGGCCTCAGCGGTGACGGCCGGGATTGGCGCGCTGGCGCATGGCACTGACATCGGCGGCTCGGTGCGCTATCCGGCCTATGCCTGCGGTGTGCACGGCTTGCGGCCCAGCTTGGGGCGGATTCCGGCCTGGAACAAATCCGGCCCCGAACGCGCCATCGGCCCGCAATTGATGGCGGTCTCTGGCCCGATTGCGCGCACGATGGCTGATATCCGCCTTGGCCTTGAAGCGATGTCGGCGCCTGATCCGCGTGATCCGTGGTACACCCCAGTGCCGATGATCGGCGCCCCCGCGCCGCGCCGCGTGGCTCTTTGCCTGCGCCCGAACGGCATGGTGGTCGCACCTGAGATCATCGCCGCCTTGCAAGACGCCGCGCACCGGCTTGAAGCGGCAGGTTATGAGGTGGAGGAAGTGGCAGACACCCCCTCATTCCGCGACGCCACCACCATCCAGCTCCAACTCTGGCTCGGTGACGGCTTTGCCGGCTTCGCCAGTGCGGTGGAGCGTGAGGGTGATCCGGGCGCGCTGATGGTGCTCGAAGGCGTGCGCGCGATGTCTGAGTCGCTTCCGCCCGATATCGTCGCCAAAGCGTTGCTGGCACGGGCGACGATCACGCGCGAATTCCAGATGTTCCTCCACCGCTACCCGGTGCTGCTGCTCCCGGTCTCCGGCAGCCTGCCCTTTGCCGACCAGCAGGACATGCTGGGTGTGGAAGCATTCCAGGCCGTGCTCGAAGCGCAGATCGTTCAAACCGGATTGCCCGCGATGGCGATGCCGGGGCTGACCGTATCCACCGGCATGGTCGGGCGCATCCCCGTCGGCGTGCAGTTGATCGCCGCGCGCTACCGCGAAGATCTACTGCTCGAAGCCGGGGCGGCGATTGAGGCGGGCGGCATCCCGCCGTCGCCGATTGATCCGGTGATGGGTTAGCGCCGCCTCGCCACAATCGTCAGCGCCACGCCGCCGAGCACACACAGGCCAGACACCGTAAGTCGCAGCGTGAGCCCTTCGCCGAGCATCAGCACGCCACCCACCGCTGCAATCACCGGCACCGTCAATTGCACGGTCGCCGCCTGAAACGGTGAGAGGCGCGGCTGGGTGCGAAACCACAGCATATATCCCAGCGCCGAGGTGATCATGCCCGACACCAGCGCCAGCGCGATCCCATGCGCATCCGCCACACCCTGCCACAATGAAACAACGCCAAGCGGCACGCACATCACCGCCGCACGCAGGAAATTGCCCGCCGTATCGCCCATCGGGTCCGACGATCCGCGCCCCCGTAGCGAATACACCGCCCAGGCGAGGCCGGAGATTGTGATCAGCACAGCGCCGAGCGGATCAGGCGTGTGCAGCCCAGGCAGCAGCAATACCACGAATGCGGTGAACGCAATCACCAACCCCACCACCGCCAGCCGTGCGGGTCGATCGCCGCGCCACAGCCCCCAGGCGATCATGCCAAACTGCACGGCGGCAAACAGAATCAACGCGCCGGTGGCTGCACCCAGTCGCCCATAGCCAAGCGAAAAGCACAGCCCATAGGCGAACAACCCAAGGGCAGACAGCCATGAGCCGGGCAATCTATCGCCGTCTTTGCGTGAGCGTTGCAGCATCAGCAGCACGCCCAGCACCAGCGCGCCGGAGATAAGGCGCATGGCGGTGAAGCTCAGTGCATCAATCGTCCCACCGGCCAACGCCGCGCGCCCCAACAGCGAGTTTGCCGCGAAGGCCAGCATGGTGATGGTGGTGAGCAGCAACGTGATCATGGGGTTCACATCACAAGATAGAGCGAGAATTCGCCAGCCCCAGCATCGCGTCAAAGCCACGCAGCTTTTCCGCCCAGGTGAATTGCCGCAGCACCAGCGCGCGCGCCGCCTGCCCGATCTTGCGCCCACCCGAGCGATGCACCGCCACGCAAGCTGCGGCGAACCCCTCAGCATCGTCGGCCAACAGCACATCGCGCCCCGGCTCAGCGGCAATGCCGGTGAGGGCATCGCGCGTCACCACCGTGGGGCGCGCCATCGCCATCGATTCGAGCACCTTGTTCTGTATCCCGCGCGCAATCCGCATCGGCGCCACGCCTGCGGTGGCGTGGGCAAGATAGGGGCGCACATCGGCCACCCGCCCCGTCACCGTCACCCAAGGCAACGCCGCCAGCGCAAGCACTTCAGCCGTTGGGCTGGTGCCGACGATGTGGAATTGTGCATCGGGCAGATCGGCATGGATCAGCGGCATGATCGTCTCGGCAAACCACTGCACCGCGTCCACATTCGGTGGATAATCCATCGTGCCGGTGAAGACGAAATTGGCGTGGTTGGTGGCAAACGGTGCCGGGAAATCCAGTTGCGGATCAAAATAGGTCTGATCAACACCATTGATCACCGACCGGATTTTGCCCGCCTGCGCTGGCACCAAACCCGCCATCAGCGCCGCCTCTTCAGGGGAGACCAGCACGCTCCAATCGAAAGCCTCGGCAATTCGCGCCTCAAGCTGCGCCATTTTGTGCCATTCGCGCCGATGCACCCACGACATCGGCAAGCTGCCCTTTTGGGCATAGGCGCGCCATTTCTCTGAATCGACATCCACAAAGTCACACACGCTCAACCGCGTGGCGTCGATCCGGTTGAGCACATAGGATGCAACGTTGGAGGAATAGACGAAAACCACATCCGGCTT
>CAIZGT010000672.1 GCA_903932545.1 uncultured Rhodospirillales bacterium | reverse complement strand
GGATGGCACGAATATCATTCACGTTGGTTAATGTCGGGCCGGTGCGGATCAGGTCACCGATGGCGTCGAACAGGGTGTAGCTGTCATGCGCGGTGAGCACATTGCGCGGATCAAGCCCGGCTGCGCGGGCGCGGGCCAGCGTGGTGGGGGTGACGATGGCGCCGGCCGCATCCTCGGTGCCGTCGATGCCGTCAGTGTCGCCGGCGACGGCGTAAATGTCTGCGTCACCGCCAAGGGCCACGGCGAGGCCGAGTAGGAATTCGGTGTTGCGACCGCCTTTGCCTGCCGGACCGCGGCCGATGGAGACGGTGGTCTCCCCGCCGGAGAGGATCAGGGCGGGCGCTTTGACGGGCAGGCCGTGGCTGCGGATTGAACGCGCGATGCCCGCCATCATTATCCCCATCTCGCGGCTTTCACCTTCAAGCGCGTCTCCCAGGATAATCGGTGTGATGCCGTGCGCGCGGGCCTCTTCGGCGGCGGCGGCGAGCGCCATGCCGGGGGTGGCGATCATGCGGAATTCGGCGTGGGGGAGTTCGCCGGGCTTGGGGGTCTCATGCCCCTGATCCATCCAGGCGCGCATGGCCGGTGAGGTTTCGATGCCGTAGCGCGCGAGGATGATGCGGGCGTCCTCAAAGCTGGACGGGTCGGGCACGGTGGGGCCGGAGGCGATGATGGCGGGGTCATCACCCGGCACGTCTGAGATCGCCAAGGTGATGACGCGGGCGGGGGCGCAGGCTGCGGCGAGACGGCCACCTTTGATGCCGGAGAGGTGCTTGCGCAGCACGTTCATCTCACCAATCGTGGCGCCCGAGGCGAGCAGGGCTTTGTTCATCGCCTGCTTGTCAGCGAGCGTGAGGCCAGGGGCGGGTAGGGCCATGAGGGCGGAGCCGCCGCCGGAGATCAGTGCGATGACCAGATCATCGGCGGAGAGATTCTGCACGGTTTCCAGCATCTGCCGGGCGGCGGCCTCGGAATTGGCGTCTGGCACTGGGTGGGACGATTGGAGGACTGTGATGCGGCTGGTCGGCGCTTCGTGCTCGTAGCGGGTGACAACGCAGCCAGAGAGATCGACATCGGGCCAGGCGGCTTCCAGCGAAGCGGCCATCGAGGCGGCGGATTTGCCGCAGCCGATGACGATGCAGCGGCCACGCGGCTTCTCGGGCAGAAATTTGTGCAGCATCGCGCGCGGATCGGCAGCGGCGATTGCGGCATCGAACACGGCCCGCAACAGGCTGCGCGCCTGTGTTTCGTTAATTTGCATCTGGCGACTTCCCCCGGACGGCACGACTATGGCGAAACCGGAACAGCAGCGCCATCTATCGGCGACTAAATGAGGAGTTAGTCTGATGAGCAAGCCCGAAATTGATAGCGCAACCACGATTGCGCTAGAGGCCGCCGCGTTTCGCACGCTGGTGGCGCATTTGCGCGCGCGCAGCGATGTGCAAAATATCGATATGATGAATCTCGCCGGGTTCTGCCGCAACTGCCTCAGCCGCTGGTATCGCGAGGCCGCCGAGGCGCAGGGGATTGCGTTGAGCGATCCGGATGCGCGCGAGATTGTGTATGGCATGCCGTATAAGGAATGGCAGGCAGCGAACCAGAAGGCGGCTTCACCTGAGCAGGTGGCAAAGTTTGCCGAGGCGAGCAAGGCGCATGGGTGAGGTGTCGCGCGCATCTGGATGCGGGCTGCGTGATTTTGCTTGAGTTGGGCCAGTGGTTGTGGCGTGTAATGGTGGATGGATTCCGCCCCCACCCTTTCCCCGCCTGACACGGTCTGCGCCAATTTGCGCATGATTTGGCGTGGGCTGCTGGCCGCTTTGGGGGCATGGCGGGTGGAGCCGGTGCGCGCGCTGGTGATGTATAACCGGATTAGCGCGACGTTTGGCCAAATTGAGCGGATGCTGCAACGGTTTCGGGCCGGACGGCTGCTCCAGATGCCGCCGCGGGTCGTGGTGCAAGGGCGCAAGACCTGCCGCAAGCCTGGAATCCGACTGCCGCGCCGGTTCGGGTGGCTGGTGCAGGCAGGTGGGCATCAGGCGGCATGCGCGGGATTGCAATTGCAAACGGCACTGAGCGCGCCGGAGATGGTGGAATTGTTGGCGGTTTCTCCGCAGGCGCGGCGCGTGCTGCGGCCGCTGTGCCGGGCGCTGGCGGTGGAATTGCCGTGGGTGATCGACCAACCTCGCGCGGTGTCGCAGCCGCGAAAGCGCATGAAGCGCCCAAAACCGGAGCCGTTTCGGATTCCGCTGCCGCGCGGGGTGCTGGCGGCGGCAAAGCGTCAGGGTTTTGGCAAAATGTGTTGAGGGGCCACGTTGACCTGCGTGCAAATCGTTCCGGTTTGTTATTGAAATTTTGGCGCTGGGTGATGGAATGCCGCAAGGGGCATTCCACCCCACGCAATTGACCCCATCGGCCCGTTTCGCTAACCCCTGCTCCCCAATTCTGCCCATAGGAACAAACCATGTCTGACGGCTCGAACGACACGCAAGACAATGCCCAATGGGGCAATATCGCGGCTGATCGGCTGCGCTCCATCATCGAGCGCATCGAGCGGTTGGAAGAGGAACGCAAGGCGTTGGGCTCGGATATCAAGGACATCTATGCCGAGTCGAAATCGGCGGGGTTTGACCCCAAGGTGATCCGCAAGCTGATCTCGATCCGCAAGCTGGAGCCGGCTGAAGTTGAGGAGCAGGAGACGCTGCTGGATGTGTATCGCCGCGCGTTGGGGATGTGAGTTTCTCGCCGCGCTCGCAATGACGGGGGCAGGGGCCATATCAGAGAGGCGTATTAAGGAATCTCGGATTTGACCCCCACCGCAAAACCCCCACTCAGCGCGCTGCGCCTGCTGCTGCCGTATTTGAAACCCTACCGCGCCCGCGTGGCGATGGCGTGGGGGGCGATGATGGTGGCGGCGGGGTTGCTGCTCGGCATTGGCCAGGGGTTGCGGCATTTGATCGACAACGGCTTTGTGGCCGGTGGCAATGCCGATCTGAATCAGGCGGCGCTGATTTTGTTCGTGGTTGTGACATTGCTGGGGGCAGCAACGGCGGCGCGGAATTATTTGGTGTCGTGGCTGGGTGAGCGGGTGGCGGCGGATTTGCGGCAGGATGCGTTCCAGCGCGCGATCTCGCTGTCGCCGGAGTATTTTGAAACCGCGCGCACCGGCGATTTGCTCACCAAGCTGTCGGGCGACGTGGCGATTCTGCAATCGCTGGTGGGATCGGCGGTGTCGCAATATTTGCGCTCGGCGGTGTTGATGCTGGGCGCGGTGGCGATGCTGATGTTCACCAGCCCGAAACTGACGGGCGTTGTGCTGTTGGTGGTGCCGTTCGTGGTGGTGCCGCTGGTGCTGGTGGGGCGTCGGGAGCGCAAGATGGCGCGGGTGGCGCAGGATCGAGTGGCGGATTTGGGAGCCTTGGCGGAGGAGGCGATTGCGGGGTTGCGCACGTTGCAGGCGTTCACCCATGAGGCGGTGACGAAGCGGGATTATGCGGCTGCGGTGGAATCCTCTGTCGCGACCGCTTTGCGCCGGGTGCGGCTGCGGGCGACGTTGATATGTGTGGTGATTGTGCTCGGGTTCGGCGCGATCACGTTTTCGCTGTGGGTGGGCGGGCGCGATGTGATTGCGGGGCGAATTTCGTCGGGCGATCTGTCGGCTTTCGTGTTTTATGCCGTGCTGCTGGCCTCGACCGGGGCGACGATGAGCGAGTTGTGGGGTGAGGTGCAGCGTGCGGCGGGGGCGGCGGGGCGGTTGGGTGAGTTGCTCGCCGAAGTGCCGGCCATTCGCGCACCTGCCAAACCCGCCAAGCTGGCGCCGGCGCAGGGCGATGTGGTGTTCGACGCCATCACCTTCTCGTATCCGGCGCGGCCGGATCGGCCTTCGCTGTATGATTTCAGCCTGCATATCCGCCCCGGTGAGACGGTGGCACTGGTGGGGCCGTCGGGCGCGGGCAAGACCACGATTTTTCAGTTGTTGCTGCGGTTTTACGATCCGCAAGCGGGCGTAGTGCGGCTGGATGGGGTGGATATCGCGAGCCTGGACCCGCGTGATTTGCGTGGGCGGTTGGGGCTGGTGCCGCAAGACCCCACGATTTTCTCGCTGAGTGCGCGCGAGAACATCCGCTATGGCCGACCGGATGCGAGTGATGCCGAAGTGCTCGCCGGCGCGCGTGCGGCGAATGCGGGGTTTTTGGAGGAATTGCCGCAGGGGTTGGACACGTTCTTGGGTGAGAAGGGCGTGCGGCTTTCTGGCGGGCAGCGTCAGCGTGTGGCGATTGCGCGGGCGATATTGCGCGATCCGTCAGTGCTGCTGCTGGATGAGGCGACCTCGGCGCTCGATGCGGAGTCGGAACGCGCGGTGCAGCATGCGCTGGCATTGCTCTCCCAAGGCCGGACCACGTTGGTGGTGGCGCATCGCCTCGCCACGGTGCGAAGGGCGGACCGGATTGTGGTGATGGATGAGGGCCGGATTGTGGAAACCGGCACGCATGATGCGCTGGTGGCGCAAGGCGGGCTGTATGCGCGCCTTGCGTCTTTGCAGTTCACCGATGTGGACGCCTAAGCGTCAGGACATCGGAATTTCAACCACATGCTTCACATATGCCGGGCGCGTGCAGAGGCGCTGATACCATTTCGTGAGGTTTGGCATCTCCACGCGGCCCGGAATGTCGAGGTTGAGCCAGCGATGGACGTGGGTGGCAAAGGTGATGTCGGCGATGGTGAAGTGGTGGAGCGCGATATAATCTTGGCGGCTGAGGCGCTCATCCAGCAGCCCCCAGACCAGATTACCGCGTGCGATGGCGGCGTGGATCGCCTCCCAATTGCGCTTTTCCGGCGCGATGCGGACGAGGCCTTGGAATACGGTGGCTTGGATTGGGCTGATGGCGGTTTGCTGGAAATCCATCCAGGATTCCACGGTGGCGCGGCCCTTTGTATCCTGCGGGAAAATCGGGTTCTCCGGGGCGTAGGCGGTGCAGAGATAGCGGCAGATAACGTTGCTCTCGAACAGTCGGAAATCGCCGTCTTCCAGACTCGGAACGACGCCCAACGGGTTCATCGCACGATATTCCGGTGTGGCGGTGCGGCCGAACGCCAAACCAGCGTCGATGCGTTCATGCGCCAAGCCGAGTTCACCGAGAAGCCAGGTGACTTTCATCACGTTGGATGAGTTGTTGCGGCCCCAAAGTGTCAGCATGTTTATCTCCCCTCGGAATTTTCATCACCCTATGGGGGCTTCGCATCTGCGGCAACTTGCGGGAAGCGTTGCCCTGGCTCATATCCAGCGCATGATGATTGCACGTCTTCGCGTTGCTTTGTTTCTCAGTGCGATGGTCTCCGCCATCGCGCTGGGAATTGCGTTGGGCAGTGAGAACTGGGCCGGGCTGGTGCCGTGTGCGCTGTGCTTGGTGGAACGCTGGCCGTATCGCGTGGTGATTGTGGTCGGTCTTCTCGGTTTGTTGGTGCCGCGGGGCTGGGCGTGGCTGGCGTTGATGGTCTGCATCTTGTGCTTCGCCGCCGCCGCTGCTGCGGGCTTTGTGCATGTGGGTGTGGAACAACGTTGGTGGGACAGCCCGTTGCCGCAATGCATGGCTCCGGATTTTAAGGGCATGAGCATGGCGCAACGTTTTGCTGCGATGCCTGCCACGCCGTCCAAACCCTGCGAAGACCCGACATTTCTGCTCAGCTTTGTGCCGCTCTCAATGGCCGCGATGAATATGCTCGCAGCCCTGGCGTTCACGCTTGGCCTGTCCATATTTGCGTTACGCAATATGAGGAGCGCGCCATGAGCGAGACCAGCCTGCCGGGAGATCGCAGCAAGCGGGAAAATCTGGAGCGGATGATCCGCGTTGATCACGCGGGCGAATATGGCGCGAAACGCATCTATGCCGGCCAACTGGCGGTGCTCGGGCGTGGCGACAAGGGTGATCTGCTGCGCCATATGGCCGAGCAGGAGCAGGTGCATCTGGACATGTTTGGCCAGATGATCGCCAAGCGCCGGGTGCGCCCCACCGCGATGCTGCCGTTGTGGCATGTGGCCGGATTCGCGCTTGGCGCGCTCACGGCGGCTTTGGGTGAGAAGGCGGCGATGGCGTGCACAGTGGCGGTGGAAGAGACGATCGACGCGCATTACCGCGAGCAGATCGAGCAACTCGGCCCTGATGAGGCGGCGCTGAGCGAGACCATCGAGACATTCCGCCTTGAAGAGGTGGAGCACCGCGATATCGGCCTGGAGAACGGGGCCGAACAGGCGCCGGCCTATCGCTTGCTCACGCAAGTGATCAAGGCGGGGTGCAGGGTAGCGATTGCGGTGAGTGAACGGGTTTGATCCCAGCCACCTAGTGTGCAGTATTGCTGCCGACGATAATCGCGGGAGCACGCCATGACCGACAACGCGCCTAAAGCGGCACATGGCATTGCCGGTGGCCTGACCAATTACGGCGACCCGGATTTCGCGCGCTATTTGCGTCGCTCGTTTGCGAGATCGATGGGGCTGTCCACCGAGATGCTCAACAAGCCGATCATCGGCATCGCGATGACGCCGTCGGGCTTCAACAATTGCCACCGCTCGATGGATGATCTGGTGGAAGCCGTCTCACGCGGCGTGTTGGCGGCGGGCGCCTTGCCGCGGCCATTCCCCACCGTGTCGCTGGGCGAGGTGTTTCTCAACCCAACCTCGATGATGTATCGCAATCTGATGGCGATGGACACCGAGGAGATGATCACCGCCCAGCCGATGGATGCGGTGGTGCTGATCGGCGGCTGTGACAAAACCGTGCCCGCGCAGTTGATGGGTGCTGCTTCGGCCAATATCCCGGCGATCCAACTCGTCACCGGCCCGATGAGCACGGGGCGCTATCACGGCCAGCGCCTGGGTGCTTGCACCGATTGCCGCAGCTTTTGGGGGAAATATCGCGCAGGCTCGGTGAGTGAGCAGCAGATCACTGAAATTGAATCACAGCTCTCCGTCACGGCGGGCACGTGCGCGGTGATGGGCACGGCCAGCACGATGGCGTGCATTGCCGAGGCGCTCGGCATGTCGTTGCCCGGCACAGCCGCAATCCCGGCGGTGAACGCGCATCGCTTGGTTGCCGCCGAGCACAGCGGCACCGCGGCGGTGCGGCTGCTGACCACGGGCATTCGTCCTTCGCAGGTGATCACCCATAAATCCGTCGAGAACGCGATGCGGGTGCTGATGTGCATCGGTGGCTCCACCAACGCGATTGTGCATCTGACGGCGATTGCCGGGCGGTTGGGGATTAAAATCTCGGCGGATCGGATGAATGAGATTTCCGATGAAACCCCGGTGCTGGTGGATCTCAAGCCGGTGGGCGAGGGCTATATGGAGGATTTCCACGCGGCTGGCGGCGTGGGTGCCGTGCTGCGTGAACTCAAGTCATTGCTGCATCTTGATACGATGGACGTGGAAGGCACCATCCTTGCCGACCGCCTCGCCGAGCCGATGGATTATGTGGATCGCAGTGTCATTCGTGCGTTCAACAACCCGGTCTCGCCGGTGGGTGGTCTGATCGCGCTGAGCGGCAGCCTCGCCCCGGATGGCGCGATCTTCAAACGCGCGGCGGCCACGCCCGCTTTGTTTGAGAGTGAAGGGCGCGCTGTGGTGTTCAGCAGCCTTGAAGACATGGCCGCTCGGGTGGATGACCCTGATTTGGACGTGCGAGAGGGCGATATCATGGTGCTGCAAAATGCCGGGCCACATGCGGCGGGGATGCCGGAGGCGGGTTATCTGCCGATTCCAAAGAAACTCGCGCAAGCGGGCGTGAAGGACATGGTGCGGATATCGGATGCGCGCATGTCCGGCACGGCGTTTGGGACAATCGTGCTGCATGTGGCACCTGAAGCAGCGATTGGTGGGCCCTTGGCGGCGGTTCGCAACGGGGATCGCATCCGGCTGTCGGTTGCGAACAAAAGCATCGATCTGCTGGTCTCGCCTGCGGAAATCGCCCGCCGTTTGGAGGGCTTTACCCCACCACCCCAGCCAAAACGCGGCTACAAGGCGCTCTATCGTCGCACCGTCACCCAAGCGCCGGAGGGTTGTGATTTCGACTTTTTGGCCGGCGAGCCCATCGCGTGACCGTTGCCAAGCGCGCGGCGTGAGGTGATTGGTGGTTCCAGCGATTGCCTTGAAGCGGATTTTGTCGTTTCCGGTTTCGAGAATGTGGCAATCTGCGTCAGCCGTTTGAGCTGGGGGGTGAACAATTATATTATGATGGGAGGGAAAAAACCTCATACGTCAATATCAGCAGAACGGCGTTATCCGATAGTCAGGCCCTAAAATTAACAGGGCCGGTTATCGCCGGATAGTTCCGAAATGAACGACATTATCGTTGGAAGCGGGCCTGACGGCATCATCATACATGTGTCGGAAGACGCATATGCTGGCGATGCGCAATTCACCGTCAGCGTTGATGGCCACCAAATTGGTGGAACGCTGACCACCACGGCCACGCGTGTGAGTGGGGTGGATCAGACAGTTGAGGTGCTTGGCAGCTTTGGCGCCACGCCGCATGTGGTCTCGGTCAACTTTCTTAACGATCTCTATGACTATTGGCAGTTCGGCGATCGCAACCTTTATGTCGATAGCCTTTATAGCAACGGTGTCGGTTTTGGAGGCCAGGCGCTGTTCAGCAGCGGCGTTGCCAACTTCACCATTGGTTCCACGTTGCAGGTTTCTGACAGCGCCAGTCTGAATGCCGCAATTGATGTCGCTGATTCGGCTGGTGTGGGCAATGTTGTTATCCAGCTAACGGGTGACATCACTGAGACCGCAACGCTTGATGCCATCAACCTGCACCAGGGCGTGACGCTGACAATCGATGGCCAAGGCCACAGCCTTGATGGCGCAAGCGCCTATCGGGGCCTGTTCGCATACCAGGGCGCGCTGACCGTGCAGGATCTGGCGATCGACAATATGGTGGCCGTGGGCGGCAACGGCGGGAGCCAAGGTGCCGGCGGTGGGGCAGGCCTTGGCGGTGGCCTGTTTGTGGCGGGGACCAATGCCGGCCTGACGTCGGGGGCGCGTGTCTCGCTGGTCAACGTCTCGTTCAGCAACGATCAGGTGGCGGGCGGTGCGGGCGACGGCGGTGGAGGGTATTGGGGGGGCCACTTCGCACCCTATGGCGCGTTTGGCGGCGGCGGCGGAATGGGCGGCGATGGCGGAAATTACAGTCTGAGCGGCGGCGGCGGGGGTGGCATCGGCGGTGTCGGCGGAACAGGCACAAATGGGGCGTCTGGCATCGTGCCGGGGGCTGCTGGCGGAGGGGCGGGCTTTGCACAGCCTTATCCCACGCCCGCAATCATCACGTCAGGTGGCGCTGCGGGTGGTGGTGGCGGCGGTGGTGCCAGCCAGTCGATCAACGGCAAGGGTGGTGGCGGCGGGATTGGCGGTGCTGATGCGACCGCCACTCAGGCCGGTGATGGCGGCTTCGGCGGTGGTGGTGGCGGCAGCAGTGGGTTGAGTGACGCTGGCAATGGCGGATTTGGCGGCGGCGGTGGTTCGGGGGGCGGCGATGGCGGATTCGGCGGTGGTGGTTCCAGCGCGGGTATTGGCGGCTTTGGCGGTGGCAACGGGACGATTGTGGCGAGTGGCAGTTACTCGCCGTTCTATGGTGCCGGTGGTGGATTGGGCGCAGGCGGCGCGATCTTTGTGCAAGAAGGCGGATCGCTTTCCATCAGCGGCGGGGCGATCAGCGGGGGAGCGGCCAATGGTGGCGCGGGTGGGTTGATGCCGGGCGAGAGTTCGGCGCCGACCAGCCGGAACGGTTTGGGCCTGGGGGCTGGCATTTTTCTGCAAGGTGGCCAGACCCTGTCTCTCAGCGGGGCGTCGGGGCACAGCCTTGTGGTGTCGGATGTCATCGCCGATCAGGCTGGCTCTGGCGGCGGTGGTGCCATCTTGGTCAGCGGATCAGACGGCGTGGTGCTGGCCGCAAGCAACACCTATTCGGGCGGCACGTATCTCAGGGAGGCGACTTTGACGCTGGCCGCCGCCAATGCAGCCGGCAGCGGCGACATCACCTTTGTCTACCGCCTCTCATCCACCTTGAGGGTTGAGCAGGGCGCCTTGCTCAACACGTTGTATGGGTTCGGGGCCAACGATCCGTCGGGACAAGGCATCTTCGACCCCGACAAGCTCGATCTCGCATCGATGACATACGACCCGCTTTCGAGCGCCATGATCAATGGCCACGATCTGTCGATCACCTCAGGCGGTGTCACTCAGCATGTGACGTTGGGCGGCGACATGGTTAGCGAGATGCGGTTTCAGACCGCGCCGGATGGGACAGGTGGCGTCCTGGTAACGCAAGCTGGTTGGCTCACCCTGCTCGGAGGCGGACCAGATACGATCGGACTCTCGATCTCCGAGGATGCCTATATCGGCGACGCGCAGTTCACAATCAGCGTCAACGGCGTCCAAATCGGTGGGGTGCAGACCGCGACCGCCTTCCACAGCAACGCTCAAAGCAAACTGATTTCAGTGCAGGGCAGTTTCGGCGATGGCCCTCGCACCGTGACGGTTAATTTCTTGAACGACCAATATGGCGGAACGCCGCAGACGGATCGCAATCTTTATGTCGATAGCGTCATTAACAATGGCACCGTCATCATCACTGCTGCCGCATTGTATAGCGCCGGACCAATGACATTTGATCTGCCAGCGCCGCCGCCGGTTTCAGGGGGTACTATCGTCGGTACTGGTTCGGACAGCATCGGTCTGCTAATCTCTGAGGATGCCTACGTCGCAGGCGGCGGCAACAACGCCCTGTTTACCATCGGCGTTGACGGCGTGCAGATCGGCGGCATCCAGAGCGCGCTGGCGTCACATGCGGCGGGCCAAACCAACGGCTTCACCGTTCTTGGTAGTTTTGGCAGCGGACCGCATATCGTCGCCATCAATTTCCTCAATGACGCTTACGGCGGAACGCCCGTCACCGATCGCAACCTGTATGTCGATGCTATTATCAACGGTGGCGTGACGTCCGCCTTCAATGCCGCGCTATACAGCCAAGGCAGTCAGAGTTTCCATGTCTGAATGTGCTGTACCCGGTTTCACGGACACTTGGTTAAAGCGTCTTGATCGATCAGGAGGATGCACCTGAGACGGCGCGCATTGAGCGAGACTGCAAATTTGTGCGAATGGGCCTCATTCTTGTTCAGACTGCGGTCCATCCAGCAATTTCAAATTCCGAGCAACAATCCTCACTGAATTCAAAATGACGGTATTTTTTGATCACCGACACCGTTGTGAACAAGCGAATTGTTTAACCGCTTGCGTCATCAACTTCTTGCTGCTCGATAAAACGGAATTGCGGAACAGCATCAGGGCGCAATTTTGGCTCGGTGAAGCTGCCTTCCGTAACCAGCCGCGCGAACAATCCGCCTTGCTGGCGAAGGCTATGGAAGTCACCCCGCTCAACAACCCGCCCATGCTCGAAGACCAAGATGATATCGGCATCCGCCACGGTCGATAGACGATGTGCGATGATGAAAGTGGTTCGCCCGGCCCGAAGCGTGTCCAACGCGCGCTTGATTTTGCCTTCGGTTTCAGTGTCAAGCGCACTGGTGGCCTCGTCGAGAATAAGAATAGGCGCGCTTTTCAACACAGCGCGGGCGATGGCGATTCGCTGGCGCTCCCCGCCGGAGAGCGAAGCCCCACGCTCTCCGGCCAGGGAAGCAAATCCTTCGGGTTTTGCGGTGATAAACTCCAGTGCCTCTGCAAGTTGTGCGGCCTGCACCAACTCTGCCTCACTCGCCTCAGGCCGCCCGATACGGATATTGTCGCGGATCGAACGGTTGAACAGCCCGGCTTCCTGGAACACCACGGCAATTGCTTGCCGCAACGAGACGAGAGTAACGCTGCTAATGTCTTGGCCATCGATCAGGATTTTACCGGATTGAGGGTCGTGCAGGCGTTGTAATAACGCCAGCGTCGTGGATTTGCCCGATCCGGTCGGCCCAACCAGCGCCACGGTCTGCCCGGCCGCCACGGTAAAATTCAGCTCCTCTACGCCTGGCAATCCAGGCCCGTATTGGAAGGATACATCGCGATATTCGATCAGCCCTTGCACATCACGCAGCTTCTGCGCGCCAGGGATTTCTATGATGCTCAGCGGCGTGTCGCACAGCTCGAAGAAACCCTGAAGCGTTGGCGCTTGCATGAAGATGCGGGTGACGAAGCTGGACAGCTGGTCTAACTTCGAAATCAACAAACCAGCAAACGCCACGAAAGAGACAATCTCGCCCACGCTGGATTGCCCGCTCGACAGCAGGACCGAGCCAACGGCGAAGATGGCGATCATGGTGATTGTCGAGGCGGCGCGGGTGATCACCGCGAGCACGCCCCACCATGTCAGCACTGGGTATTGCGCCGCGAGCAGCCCCGCCATCATGTTGCGAAGTGCGGCGGATTCTGCAGCGATGCGCGAGAAGCTCTGCACGATCAGCACATTGCCAATCACATCACTTACGCGCCCAGCAACGGAGACATGAAAATCTTCCACCACCGCTTGCTGATCGGAGGTTTTGTAGACGACCAGCACATTCAGCCCGCAATACAGGCCTGCCAGAAGAATGAGCGCTGCCGCCATTTGCCAGTTCATATAGATCGCGGTTGGCACGAGCAGCAGAATGCTCGTCAGCGCCGTCACCTGTTCGCGCATGAAAGCGAGCCAGATCTGGAAAAGATTATCGGCCCCGGCCATGATGGTGCGTATCACTGTCCCGGCACCGCGCTCGCTGAGGAAACTCACCGGCAAAGCAATCGAGCGCTCAAATGCGGCACTCATGGCGGCGAGCCGCTGTCGATGAGCCAGGCGGTCGGCAAACACAGCAACAATCACACTTGCCAGAATGCCGAACAGGCCGAGAGCCGCCCAGGCCGCAATGATATTGAAGGCAAATCCGCCTTTCGCCAGCGCATCCACCACCCGCCCGAACAGCACAGGTTCGGCCAGTGTGATGATGCCAATGAGAGTATTGGCCGCTACGAGCGCCATCGCCAATCGCCATTCGGGAGCCAGCATCGCAAGGCTGCGGCGATAAATTCGAATCAAGCGCATGTCAAAACGTCCAACGAGCTCAATGCTCCTGAGTGACGTAGCTGATGCGGCGATGGACAGGAAGCGCCGCGCGCGGAACGTTGCAGAGTGGAATTGCGAATACACTGCACACTGCCAGATATCATGCGCCGATCGCGAAATGTGTTCGCACAAGCAAGCTCTGGAAGATGATTTAACGGCCCTCGTCGTCGATTGGCACGCGGCTCCAAAGCAGAGCCACACACCCGAAAGGCGCGGCGTACTGGGATTTGCCCCGCGTGCCGCAAACGTGACGTATAACCAATATCGCGAAATTAACCCGTGGCGGAGGATGTGGGATTCGAACCCACGGTACGCTTTCACGTACACACGCTTTCCAAGCGTGCGCCTTAAGCCACTCGGCCAACCCTCCAGCGCGCGGTGCCGGACCATAGCAGCGACGGCACCGAGATCAAGACAGACGCAGCGCAATTTGCGCCCGTCTGCCCTGATAGATCAGATAGCTGCCCTGATATTCCCGCTCAGCGACGCCACCAGCCACGCTTTGGCGGGGCAGGCGGCTCAGTGGGTTCTGCCGCAGCCGGTTCGGCTTCCGCAATCGTCTCCACTTGCGCCACTGGCTCGACCATCGGCGCAGCGGTGGGTGCCGCAACCAATTCGGCATTGGCTTCCGGAGCCGGGGCTGGCGTTGCCATTTCAACCGGCGGATGCGTCAGGATCGGCACTTGCTTGACCATGGGAGCAGCCATTGGCGCAGCGGCTTCCTCCGCACGGTCGAGGATGTCGAAAATGTCGAAGCCGGTGTTGAACGGATCGGCGGGCGTCGGGCCGGTATAAACCGGGGGGCTGTAGGCAGGTGGCGTATAGGCTTGTGGCGCGGCATCGGCTGCCTCACCATCGTCGCCGAGTTCTGCTGGACCTTCGCTGCCATCGGCGTTCACTGTGCCATTGGGCTCGCCACGACGCCGACGACGGCCGCCGCGACGGCCGCGACGGCGGCTGCGGGCTTCGGCATCATCGCCGTCTGCGTCACCGGCTGCATCGATTTTGCCTTCACTCTCTGCGTCATCGGTGCTTTCGACCAAAATCGCCTCAACCGTGCCTTCGGCACCGGCTTCGTCGCCCTCGCCCTCATCGTCGCCGCCAGCGTCGCCTGCGGCGGCCTGCTCGCCGCTTGGCTGACCGTCCTTGCGGCCGCCACGACGGCGCCGGCGACGGCGCTTGCGCTGGGCTTCATCTTCGGCCGATGCCGCGCTCGGCTCCGCTTTGGCCTCACGCGTTGCTTCGCGCGTTGTTTCACGCGGGGCGATGACTTCATCTTCAGAGATGATATCTGCCTCTTCCTCTTCAACGTCCTCAATCATCGCGGGCATCGGCGCGTTGACCGGCATCGCGTTGATCAGGCGCTCGGCATCGGCCACCTGCGGGCGCAGACGCTCAATGCGGGTGGCTGGGGCGAGGAGTGCCTCATCACCGGCAAAATTCACCCGCATCGCGTAACGGGCCTCAATCTCGGCCAGACGATCACGCTTGTTGTTGAGAATATACATCACCACAGCCGGGCTGGCGTAAACCAGGATAGCGGCGGCGCGCAGCTTCGAGCCTTCTTCCTCAACCGCACGCAGCACATGGATGGCCGAGCTTTCCACGCTGCGGACATGGCCAAGACCCTGGCAATGCGGGCAGGTGACAAAGCTGGTTTCGGCCAAGCTTGGGCGCAGGCGCTGGCGGCTCATTTCCATCAGGCCGAAATGGCTGATCGAGCCGAGTTGGATGCGCGCGCGGTCGTTTTTCAACGCGTCTTTGATCCGGCGTTCGACCATCGCATTGGCCTTGCGGGCCTCCATGTCGATGAAGTCGATCACAATCAAACCGGCCAAGTCGCGCAGGCGGAGCTGGCGTGCCACCTCATCCGCGGCTTCGAGGTTGGTTTTGAGCGCGGTGTCTTCAATCGAGCGCTCACGGGTGGAGCGGCCCGAGTTGACGTCAATCGCCACCAGAGCTTCGGTTTGGTTGATGACGATATAGCCACCCGAGCGGAGTTGCACGGTGGGCGACATCATCGCGTCAAGTTGCAGATCAACCTGATATTTGGCGAATAGTGGGGTTGCCATGCCTTGCGGACGCCAGAGCTGCACTTTGTTGGCGTGGCTTGGCATCAGCATACGCATGAAATCGCGCGCTTGCTTCCAGCCTTCCTCGCCATCAACGATCACTTCGTCCACATCGCGTGAATACACGTCGCGGATCGAGCGTTTGATAAGGCTGGCTTCTTCGTAGATCAGCGCGGGCGCCATCGAGCGCAGGGTGAGGTCGCGGATATCGTCCCACAGGCGCATCAGATATTCGCAGTCGCGCTTGATTTCCGGCTTGGGGCGGTTGGCGCCAGCGGTGCGCACAATCAGGCCCATGCCCTTCGGGATTTCCATCTCCGAAGTGATTTCCTTCAGGCGCTTGCGGTCAGCGGCCGAAGTGATCTTGCGCGAAATGCCGCCACCACGCGGCGAGTTCGGCATCAGCACGCAATAGCGACCGGCAAGCGAGATATAGGTGGTCAGCGCCGCGCCCTTGTTGCCGCGTTCTTCCTTCACAACCTGGATCAGCAGGATCTGGCGGCGGCGGATGACTTCCTGAATGCGATACGAGCGCAGCATGCGCGACGCACGGCGACGATTGGCTTCGTCGGCACCGTTGCCCTCGAAGCTGTCGCCGGTGCCACCAAGTTGCTCGGGCGGGGCGGCGTCTTCATCAGCGAGTTCGATGGAGTCGGACTCAATGTCCACATCGGCGATTTCCGCGACCGGGGCAGGAGCGGCTTCGCGTGCATCTGGCGCTTCGTTGGCGTCAGCCGCATTGGCCTCGGCGTTCTCTCGCGCATTTTCTTCAGCGTCGAAGCTGGCAGCGACATGCTCGGATGCGCTCGGCTGATCATCATAGAAGATCTCAGCCGGGATGCTTGCGGGCATCGCTTCGGCGACGCCCTCGATGGTGGTGGGGCCAGCTTCGCGGCGTTCGAGTTCGGCTTGAAGACGCTCCTCGGCCTCTTCTTCCTCACGCGCCTCCTCAGCGGCGATTTCCAGCAGGCGCTGCCGGTCAGCGACGGGGATTTGGTAGTAATCCGGGTGGATTTCACCAAAGGCTAAAAAGCCGTGACGGCCGCCGCCATATTCAACAAAAGCGGCTTGCAGCGACGGCTCTACGCGCACCACTTTGGCGAGGTAGATGTTGCCCTT
>CAIZGT010000671.1 GCA_903932545.1 uncultured Rhodospirillales bacterium | reverse complement strand
CTAAATTGGCCCGCGTCTCTGTCCGGCTATCGTGAAATATACCGCTGCATGTGCATGCAGGCGGCATTGCGTTTCGCGTTTTCAATCTGACATCACGTATTGCTGGTTCAGCTTCCGTTTTGAAGACGCTGGGAGTTTGCACATGCCTCTTCGGCGTCAACATGAACTTCACAACGTCGCAACCCTGGCAGCCGAGTTGGCTGGGTGTGACGCGGCGGTCGTCTCCACGGCAGAAACAGACATCTTAACTGTGCAAGTCGCTGTCGGTGTGAACCGGCCAGACGGCAGCGTGATGCCGCTTGGGGATAGCTATTGCGATTTGGTGCGCCGCAACGCGCAGCCGCTGATTGTGGCCGATACCGCGCTCGATCCGCAGTTTCAGGCCAATCCGCGACTATGCTTCTTTGATCGTACCCTGCGATTTTATGCGGGCGTGCCGGTGCTGGATGCTGCGGGAGGCGTGGCCGCGGTTTTGGCCGTGCTCGACCACACCGCCCGCCCGGCCTACGCCAATCAGCAGTCTCCCGATGCGGTCGCCCTGATCAAACGGCTCGAAAAACTGGCCGTTCTCGCGGCGACAATTCTGGAAATCGCGGCCGAACGTGACACATCCCGCATCGCGCTGGCTGAGGCAGCTTTGTTGCGCGATATAAATGGGGTGCTTGTGTCGGAGCTAAGTCTCCCCGCAACGCTTGACACCATTCTGCGGCAGGTGATGGATCTTACAGCCGCAAGCTATGCGCAGGTTTGGGAAGTGCGTGATGATGCCTGGATGGCGCACCAGTTGGCCTTCGCTATTAATGACCCGGCAGATAAGGCAGCTTTCTCGCCGCTGCGGTCCAAAACCGCGCTGCCGATTGAGGAGTTGGCCATCGCAGAGTTGCTCCGTAGCTCGGGCCAGATCATTTTCAGCGACCTTGAGTCCGCAATGCCCAACCGCACGCGCGTCGCCGTGGCGGTTGAGCAGGGCATCAAGTGCTTGATTGTATCCGCCTTGCTGGCGGCACCACGACGGTTTGTGATGGTGTTGGGCATGCGCCAAATGCCCCAGAGTTTAACGGAACAAGCGGCGCAAATAGAGCGTATTTCGCAGGCCCTGCAACCCGTACTGTCCAGCAAATTGGCCAACGAGCAAATCCAATTGCTCGGCTCCGCCCTCGCTGCGACGCAAGATGGTGTGCTTCTGTTCAAAACATCTTGGCCGCCCGGAACCCTGCGGATCACCTACACCAACCGCGCCTTCACCGAACTGACCCAGCATGCGCCCAATGAGATCATCGGGGCCTCGCCGTTCGTTTTGCCCGGCCTGGATGCCAACCCGCAAGAAGTGGCAAAGTTGCAACGATCAGTCGAAACGTCGCAGCCCAGCGTGTCCGTGCTGCAAATCAGGCGACGCGATGGGAGCCATTTTTGGGCTGAGGTTACGCTGGTGCCATTACCCGGGGTGGATGGGCTGGGCGAATACTTCGTCGCTGTGCTGCTAAAGCTGCTAAAGAAAAGGCCGCTGTATGGAAAGCACCTAAAAACTAATGGCTTGGACTAAAAAACAATTTG
>CAIZGT010000670.1 GCA_903932545.1 uncultured Rhodospirillales bacterium | reverse complement strand
TTGCGGGCGGAGAAACTGCGCTGATTACCAGGGAGTTTTGGTGAGCTGCCAGATTGGCGAATTGATCGCCATGTCCATGTCGCGGGCGAAAATGGCAAACCCGTCATAGCCATGATACGGACCTGAATAATCCCAGGAATGCATCTGGCGGAACGGCACGCCCATCTTCTGGAAGACGTATTTTTCCTTGATCCCCGAGCCGACCAGATCTGGCTGGACTTTCTCGACGAATTTCTCGAACTCGTAACCCGTCACGTCGTCATAGATCAGCGTGCCATCTTTGACGTAGTGGGTGGTGCGCTGATAGTCGTCGTTGTGGCCGAATTCGTAGCCGGTGCCGACCACTTCCATGCCGAGATCTTCATACGCGCCGATGACGTGGCGCGGACGCAGACCGCCGACGAACAGCATCACCTTCTTGCCAGCCAAACGCGGGCGATACTTGGCGATGACGGCATCCGTCAGTGCCTTGTATTTGGCAATAACGCGCTCGGCACCTTCCTTGATGGTGTCGTCGAAATAGCTGGCGATCTGGCGCAGCGATTCTTCGATCTTGGTTGGGCCGAAGAAATTGTATTCCACCCACGGGGTGCCATACTTTTCTTCCATGTGGCGCGAGATGTAGTTCATCGAGCGGTAGCAATGCAGCACGTTCAGCTTCGCTTTCGGCGTTGCTTCAAGTTCAGCCAAGCTGCCGTCGCCGGACCATTGTGCGACCACGCGCAGGCCCATTTCTTCGAGCAGGATGCGCGAGGACCAGGCGTCACCACCGATGTTGTAGTCACCGATGATGGCGACGTCGTAGGCGGTCTGCTCAAACGCGGCGGGCTTGCCCTCGATTTTGTCGAACACCCAGTCGCGGATTGCGTCGTTGGCGAGATGGTGGCCGAGGGATTGCGACACGCCGCGGAAGCCTTCGCAGCGGACTGGCACAATTGTCTTGCCGCCGTATTCCTTTGATTTCAGCTTCGACACCGCTTCGATGTCGTCACCGATCAGACCAATCGGGCATTCGGACTGGATCGAGATGCCCTTGTTGAGGGGGAATAGCACCTGGATCTCGTCGATGATCTTGGCGAGCTTCTTGTCGCCACCGAAGACGATGTCCTTCTCCTGGAAGTCAGAAGTGAACTGCATCGTCACGAAGCTGTCGATGCCGGTGGTGCCGATGTAGTAGTTTCGACGTGCCGCCCAGGAATACTGGCCGCAGCCGACCGGGCCGTGGCTGATATGGATCATGTCCTTGATCGGACCCCACACCACGCCCTTCGAGCCCGCATAGGCGCAACCGCGAATGGTCATCACGCCGGGGATCGACTTGATGTTGGATTTTACGCCGCAATCTGGCTTGCCTTCTTCGAAGGTGCCAAGATGCTTTGCACGGCGTTTGGCGGTTTTATCGGGATAGACTTCAAGGACCTCTTGGATGAGGGCCTTGTTACGTGCCTTGACATCCTCAAGTGTTTCAGTTGCTGCCAAGCTCATTTTCTTGCCCTCATGCAATGAAGGACCACCCGGCGAGCCGACCTGATGAGAGGTCGGCTGCCTTTGGGTCGTTGTTGGTTAGGCGATGGCCTCGATGGCGCCCATGGCGGCGAGTTCTGCGGCCGATTTCCCGACCTGGGTTTCGTCCACAGATTTGAGGATGCCGTGCTCCATCAGCATGTCCTCAAGCTCGTCCATCGTGATCGGGGTTGGGATGATGCCCTTGCCGACGTTGTTGTGGATCTTTTGCGCCAGCGTGCGGTAATGCTGGGCCTGCGTGCTTTCCGGTGCGTATTCGATCACCGTCATGCGGCGCAGTTCAGCATGCTGCACAATGTTGTCGCGCGGCACGAAGTAGATCAGCTGGGTGCCGAGCTTCTTGGCCATCGCTTCCGCAAGTTCCAGCTCTTTGTCGGTCTGGCGTTCATTGCAGATCAACCCGCCGAGGCGCACGCCGCCGGAATTTGCATACTTCAGAATGCCCTTGGAGATGTTGTTGGCGGCATACATCGCCATCATCTCGCCAGACATGACGATGTAAATTTCCTGCGCCTTGTTCTCACGGATCGGCATCGCGAAGCCGCCGCAGACCACGTCGCCGAGAACGTCATACGAGACGTAGTCGATGTCTTCGTATGCGCCATTTTCTTCGAGGAAGTTGATCGAGGTGATCACGCCGCGACCGGCACAACCGACGCCGGGCTCTGGGCCACCGGATTCAACGCATTTGATGCCGTTGTAGCCGATCTTCATCACGTCTTCGAGTTCGAGGTCTTCCACGCTGCCTTGCTCGGCGGCGAGGCTGAGGATGGTGTCCTGCGCCTTGGCGTGCAGGATCAGGCGGGTTGAGTCAGCCTTCGGATCGCAGCCGACGATGAGGATTTTGTGGCCGAGTTCAGCCAGGGCAGCGAGAGTGTTCTGCGAAGTCGTGGACTTGCCGATACCTCCCTTGCCGTAGAACGCAATCTGTCGCAGTGCCATTTCTATCTCCTTTGTACCGTTGCACCGGCGCACCCCGCGCCGCCTTACCTTTGCTTCTGCCGTGCCGGATTGCAGTTCCCCGCAAATGGCACCGAGAGATGGTGTGCTGCGTTGGCCTATGGGCCGGTGCGGCACGCCACATGTCTCAGAACACCAAGACAGCAAGGCCTGTGCCAACTTGTACGTATATGTAATTACAAGGTTTTTTGGATTTTTCCGACAACCATACTTTGTCAATGTCGGAAAACCCGTGTCGTGAACTCGACGCCTTCCCGACAATTTAATCCGACAATATTCGCGGTATGGAACTTGCAGCCACGCCCTTTATTGCCCTGACGATTGTCGCAAATGGAGGGTTGCATGCAGATTGGTGTCGAAACGTCGCGTGCCGTTGCCAACAAGCGGATCTTTGTCGTTGATGAGGATGAGATCACCCGCGCTGTGTTGCAGTTCATGCTGCAGGACGAGAACGAGACGCATGATCTGGCGAGCCTGGCCGCTGCTTACGACAAATCCCGCGAGTGGCCGCCCAACCTGCTGCTGCTCGGCCTTAGCCTGGTTACGGCTAATCCTGATTTATTGGCGGAAATTCAACGCGCTATGCCAAGCGCACGGGTGATGCTGGTGGCCGAAGCAGGCCAGGACGCGCAGGCGCAAATCTATATTGGGCACGGTGCCGATGCGGTGTTGACCAAGCCGCTGCGGGTTGAGGCAGTACGCCGCAAGGTGGACGGGCTGTTGGGCCTGCTTAATCAGCCGATCGTGCAATTGTCATTGTCGGCCATCGGCTGATGCGCCACGTCAGACGTCGCACCAATGACGTTGAAGGATTTCCGACATGAGCGACATCGCACTGCAACACCTGACGCAATTCACGCGCATTGGCGGGATCGAGACGATCACGCGACTGGTGGAGGTGTTTTATCACCGGATGGACACGATGCCTGAGGTGGTGGAGCTGCGCGCCATCCATCGCCCAGACCTGACCAGCACCAAGGAAGTTTTCGTCCGCTATCTCAGCGAATGGCTCGGCGGTCCCGCGCTGTATTCGGCTGAGCGCGGGCATCCCCGATTGCGGATGCGCCACAGCACCATCGCCGTCGGTCCGGAACAACGCGATTCGTGGATGCTCTGCATGCGCGGCGCGCTGGATGAGGTGGTCATCGACGCTGAATTGCGCCGTGAACTTCTCGACGCCTTCACCAAACTCGCGGACTGGGTCCGCAACGACAAGGACAACCCACATGACAACCGCAACACTGGCCACCATCACTGACACCGGCTTCGCGCGCCTCGAAGCTGAGGGCCGCCTGCTCAACCCGGTGCTGAAGGGGCCCACCAAGAAGGCGGGTCGCTTTGGCTTCCGCGGCGAGTTGGCACTCGAATTCGCCCCCAAGATCGCCGACGAAGCCCGACCGCCATTGCTGGCCGTGGATCAGGTTCTATCAACGGCACAGGAAGGCCAAACGACCATCGAATTCTTCGCCGCCTATTTGCTGTCGTTCGAGACCCTCAAGCCGCTAGCCGAAGTTCTGGGCGATGCGTTATCGCCAGATGGCAAGTATTTCGCATTTGTGAACAACATTGATCTGCTGACGAAATACCGCGTGAAGTTTGGTGACATCACGTTCTATGTGCTGCCGATTGATGAAGCGGGGGTTTATAACGAGATTTTGGAACTGCTCTATCTCGAACGCAGCGACCTAAAAAAGCTTGATACTGCTGGCAAGCACGACGCGGTGGCGAATGCAGCTTTGAAGTTCAGCGCCGATTATAAGTTCATCACCTATGAGGACGGCGTGGCGACAATGGGGCCGGTGCGCAATCCGAATGAAAACCGGCCGGTTTGATGTAATACCATCCGGTCATACCGAGCGCAGCGTGGGTGCCCATCGCTGGGTTGGCTGCATCGCGGTGGATTGCCACGCTGCGCTCGCAATGACGATATATTAACGCGTTATTGCATTGAGTCCGGCCACTTGATGTGGTGTTCACTGGTGGATGGACACACCCCCCGCCCTTTCCCCAATTGTGATCGCCGCCGCTGCTTTGCGCGGGATTTGGGCTGCGGTGTTCTCGCGGTTGGGGACAAAGTTGGACCCGCATGTGGTGATTTCCGATTGGGTTAGCGGGATTTTTCGCAGGCTGGAAGAACTGCTCGTTCAGTATCAAGCGGGGCAGTATCAAGCGGGGCAGTATCAAGCGGGGCAGACGGCGGCGTTTGTTGCCGCTGGGTGTGGCGGCGCTTGGGCGGACGCTTCGCAGCCAACCGGCGCCGCGCGCATTCGTGTGGCGGGTGCGGGGACTGCCAAAAATGGCGGCATGGCCGGAGACATCTCGGCACGCGCACTGAACCCTCACAGCGCGTGTGAGAAGGTCGCACAAACGCCACAGCCCGCGCGCCAGCGCCGGGATGTATCTGTGTGCGATGCCCCGCGTGGCGTGATTTCGGCCGCACACAGGGCGCGTGGACAGACAGGGCGCGCGGATTCGAATGGGCTTTTGGCACTTCTGAATAGGCGCGACCTAAACGTTCCGCCTTGTCATCGAAACAGATGATTGTCGCCAACCCAGTGCGGCAATCCACCGCGATGGGTTGGCGGGACTGGTGCGATTGCTTTGGAATTGCATGCGCCCGCACAGCAAGGGCTGAGATTTATGCCACGGCCAATTCGGGCCAGCTCGCGACAAATTCTGCCAGTGGCACCGCGATCCGTTCGATACTGTATTCGGCCATAAAGCGAAGTTCGTTGCGGGTTGGCTCCTCGGGCAGCACCGCCCAATGCTTGTCAGAGGAGCGTTTGATGATCTGGCGCGCGAACACCCGTTCCAGCTGGGTGGAGAACCGGCAGCCGAGGAAGAGGAAGTTTCGGCCCCTGCGGATATCCTGCACTTCGGATGGTATGGGCGTTTGGATGTCGATTTCGGTGAGCACTTCGACGAAATCGGAATCCGACACCAGGAAATTTGCGGCTGGGGCGAAGGAGCCGAACGGTTGGTAGAGCGTTGTGGTCCAGCGCGCCACCTCATCATGATCCATCACGCGTGTGCCATCGGCGCGGAAGGCGTGGGTCCAAGAGCCGAAATGTTCGGATTGGCTCACGCCTTGGAGCATGCCCCAATCGCTTCGACCCGCGAGGGCGGTTTGTGGCACATCATCATACCAAGCATGGACGATCAGCTTGATGCCGGTTTCTTGCGCCAACATCCGATGCAAAGCCGTGGGGGCGACGCGCGGCGAGAACGCTTTGTGCATCAGGCTGGTCAGCGTTTTGCGGTGCTTGAAGTTCTCAATGAACTGCGCTGCGCCGGAGAGGTTGGTGCGCAGCTTGTGCGGCACGGAGGCCTGGGCGGTGAGTTGGCTCACCAACCCAGCCGCCGAGGACGGCACGGCTGCGCCGCCGCCCGCAAGATCGAGCACGCCCGACCCCAGATACGGAATGAGCCGCCCCTCCCGCAATGCGGTTTCGATCGAAGTCAGCATGGCGCGGCTCCTTTTGCGACTGGTTCAAAAGCCCGATTTGAAATCAAGCAACTCGATGGTCACGTTCTCGGTGCCCATCAGAACTTGGCAGGCGAGGCGAGATTTGGAGCCGATGCCGATGATGGTATCGAGCTTCTCATTCTCGGCGCGCTGCATCTTGGACACGCTCTTGCGGCCCTCTTGGACGTAGATGTGGCAGCCGCCGCATTGCGCGTTGCCGGTGCATTTCGGTGGCGCCATCAACTCGGCGGCGATAATGGCCGAAAGGAGGGTTGCCCCTTCGGCAACTTCCACGGCTTTGGCGGATGGCATGATGGTCAGCATCGGCATTTGGTCAGTTCCTTCGGTTGGATGGTCAGTAGATCGCAGCCCCAGCGCCCACATTGATCGAAGCGTCTTTCATCGTGCCCACGATGAAGGCGATTTGTTCGGCGCTGAGATGGGTGTGAAACGGCAATGCCAGGGCGCGGTCGGCGACTTTCTCGCAGACAAACAGATCGCCCTTGCGCGCCTCGGCGGAGACATAACGCGGCTGGAGATGCAAGGGGCGGGCATAGGCCACCGCCGCAACATCCTCGGTGCGCAGATCATCGACGATATGATCGCGCGACGAGCGGCTGAAGCGGGTGCCGAGATGGACGACGTAGAGCAGCCAGTGCACCTCATCGGCGTGCGGGGCGATGAACGGGGGTTTGATGCCCTCAAACGAGCGAACCGAATTGGCGTAATGCAGTTCGACCTGTTTGCGCTTGGCGAGGATGATATCGAGCCGCCGCAACTGCGCGAGGCCCAAGGCCGCTGTGAGATCGCTCATCGCTGCTTGCAACGGGGCCACGGCACCGATGACGACCGAACTGCGCTCCTCGGGCTTGCGGGCAGCGAGGCGGCGCAAGGTGGCGGCGACGTTGGGATCATCGGTGACGATCATCCCACCCTCCCCGCACACGATGGGCGAAGGCTGCGAGAAATCGAACACCGCGCAATCGCCGAAGCTGCCGACGCAGGAACCGCGATGGATCGAGCCGATGGCTTCGGTGGAATCTTCCAGCAAATGCAGATGATGGCGGTTGGCGAGTTCACGGAATTCGTCCCAAGGCGCTGGGTGGCCGTTGGGGTTGCTGACCATAATGGCGCGGGTTTGCGAGGTGATCCTCGCCTCGGCCTTGGCGGGGACCAAAGTTCCGGCCCAATAGTCGATATCGGCGAACACCGGCGTGGCCCCAGCCAACGCGATGGCGTGCGCGGTTTCACGATAG
>CAIZGT010000669.1 GCA_903932545.1 uncultured Rhodospirillales bacterium | reverse complement strand
GGGCCGGAGCGCTGCCGCCTCGTTCTCTCGGCCTGCCTGGGTGTGGGTTACACTTTGGTGATGGAATATGGTGAGTCAAAAATCCGACTACCGCCAGCGACCTGAAATTCATCGCGATTTCGCCTTGCCTGCGCACGATTTAATGTTGAAGCTGCGGATTGAACGCGGAGATAACCAGCGCGCATGATCGCTTTTATTGTGGTTCGACTGCTGCAAGCCATTCCGGTGCTGTTGGCAGTTGGCTTTATCAGCTTTGCGATGTTCCAGTTTGTTGGCGATCCGGTCGTGGCGATGCTGGGCCAGGATTTCACCGAGGCGGAGCACGCCGCGATGGTGCATCAATTGGGCCTCGATCAGCCGTTTTTGGTGCAATATGCCAATTTCGTGTGGCGCGTGTTGCAGGGCGATTTTGGGGTGAGCTACCGCCTTGCTCAGCCGGTGGGGCAGTTGCTGGCCGAGCGTCTGCCCGCCACGCTCGAACTCTCGCTTACTGCTGCGACGCTGGCGCTGCTGGTGGGCATGCCGCTTGGGGTGTTCACTGGGATTAACCGCAATTCGGTGGTGGCGCGTGGGGTGATGATGTTCTCGCTCATCGGGATTTCGCTGCCGACGTTTTTGATCGGCATTCTGCTGATCCTGACCTTCGCTGTGCAATTCGCCATTCTGCCGAGTTTCGGGCGGGGTGATGTGGTGCATTTCGCGCATTGGAGCACGGGCTTCCTGTCCAGTTCCGGCCGCCGCGCGCTGGTGTTGCCGGCGATCACGTTGGGAATGTTCCAGATGACGCTGATTTTGCGGCTGGTGCGCTCGGAGATGCTGGAGGTGATGCGCTCAGACAGCATCAAATTCGCCCGTGCGCGTGGCCTTCGACCGCAGGCGATCAATTACCGGCATGCGCTGTCGAACACGCTGATTCCGGTGATCACTATTCTGGGTTTGCAGCTGGGCATGCTGATTGCGTTTTCCATCGTGACGGAGACGGTGTTTCAGTGGCCGGGGATGGGGTTGTTGCTGGTGCAGTCCATCGCGGTGGCCGATATTCCGGTGATGTCGGCGTATTTGCTGCTGATTTCGGTGATGTTTCTGGTGATCAATCTGGTGGTGGATTTGCTGTATTTTGCCGTTGATCCGCGCCTGCGGGGGGCTGGCTGATGAGTGCTGTTGCGCGCTTTTTGGACAGTGATTTCGTTTATGGGTTCAAACGCTCGCCGATTGCGGTGATCTCGTTCGGTGTTGTGCTGTTCATCGTGCTGGCGGCGCTGCTCGCACCCTGGATTGCGCCGCATAACCCGTTCGATCTCGCCAGCCTCAGCCTGCTGGACAGCCTCAAGCCGCCCGCGTTTTCGCCGGATGGGGATATGGATTTTCTGCTCGGCACCGATGATCAGGGGCGCGATATTCTGTCTGGGATGATGTTTGGCACCAGGATCAGCCTCGAAGTGGCGGTGTTGGCGATTGGGGTGTCGCTGTTGGTGGGCGTCACGCTTGGGCTGGTTGCTGGCTACACCGGGGGCGCGGTTGATTCGGTGCTGATGCGCATTGTGGATGTGCAACTGACGTTTCCCGCCTTGCTGATCGCGCTGCTGACGGATGGCATTGTGCGCGCCGTGTTGCCGCGTGACATGCAGGAGGCGGTCGCTGATCAGGTCTTGGTGCGGTGAAAAAGTGTCATAGGGCAAAGTTTCCCAATCGGGAAACAGCACGCAACG
>CAIZGT010000668.1 GCA_903932545.1 uncultured Rhodospirillales bacterium | reverse complement strand
TCTTTGCCGACGCCGTAAAGCACTTCATCTGCCAGGGCCATGATGAGGTCGATCTCTTCGCTGTGCGAGAGCGTCTCGTCCTGTTGTGGCAAATGATCGGGCCAAACTGCGCCGCCCAGGCTGCAGCCAACGGTTACGATGTGGCCGCCGATTTGGTAAGGTGCGGAAATTGCGGCTTGAGCCCGCCGCGCGACGGCAAGGGCAGCGGCGTCATGTGGCCCAGCCGGGGCGGGCAAAGCGAGCACAAATTCATCACCGCCAAAGCGCGCCACCACGTCATCGCGCCGCATTGTTTGGCGCAGGCGGGTGCCAACCAGACACAGCAATTGATCACCCGTGGCATGGCCCAGCGTGTCATTCACCTTCTTGAAGCCGTCCAAATCGCCCACGAATACCAGCAGGTGACCGCCGGATTGCTGTGTGGCCGTCAAGATCGCGTCTAGATGCAGGCGCAGACCGTGGCGGTTGAACAGCCCGGTGAGCGGGTCACGCAAGGCGAGTTCTTCCATCTCATCCAACGCGGCCTGCTTGCGCGTCAGCGTTGCGACCAGCGCGCGCAGTGAGGAGGAGAGGCTGTCAATCTCAGCCGCCCCGCGAATGCGCGGCATCTCGACGTCATCGCCTTGGCGCATCCGCTCAGCGGCTTCGGCGATGCGCACCAAGGGTGAGGTGACCAGCCCGGCCAGCAGCCAGCCGGCGGCGGCAAACACGATGGCGACCAGCAGACCGATAAGCCAGATCGTCTCGCGCAGTTCAATTGCGGGCGCAAAGGCGACATCTTCGGCTTCGCGCACCAGTACGCTCCAGCGCAAACCCTGTGCGCCGAACCCGAAATTGCTGGTCGTGTTGGTGGTATCGCCAATCGCGTAGGCCGAGCCGATGAGATAGGGCGTGCTTGGCTGCCCCGGTTGGCTGGACGGCCATTGCTCCACTTGCCAACCCGCCAGCCCGGCACGGGCTTTGGTGGCGGCGGTGAGCACCAGTGGCAGTTGGGGGGTGTCAGCAGGGCCGAGCACCACGTTGTCGAGTGCACCGATCAGAAAGGTCTCGCGGCGCAGAATGCCATCCTCGTCGGCGGAAATCGTCGCATGCTCGATGTCGCGGACCCAGCTCCAGGGCAATTGTGCGGCGATCACGCCGATCACGCTGCCATCATAATCGCGGATCGGCTGCACCAGATCGAGCATGCGCTGTTCGTCTGGCAATATCGCGGTGCGCGCTGGGGCCGGTCCACGCAGCGCATCCCGATTGGCGCCGCGGGTGGAGATGGTGCTGCCCACGCTGGTGGGATCGGTTGCAGCCAACACAAGCCCATTGGTGGCAGCGATCCCGATCCAGGCATAGGCCGGATAGGACGCCTTCAACTCGGCCAGCAGATCATGCGTGCGATCTTGCACCAAGGCGAGTTGCGGGCTGGTTTCAGAGCCGGGCACCATCGTGACGATGCTCGCCAAGGTGCGCAGTGCCTCCATCCGACCGAGCAAGCTTAGCTCGCGTGAGCGGGTCGCCAATTCGCTGCTCAATCGTTCGGCCAAGCGTTGTGCGTCGATGGCCAATGATTGGCCGATCCGGCTGCGCGCCTGGACTTCGGAGGCGTGGCCCACCAGACCGCCCAGCAGTATGGCGACGATGAAAACCAGCAGCGCCAAAGACAGCCCGATGCGTTCGCGCAAGCTGCGGCGACTCAACCAGGCCAATGCGGATTGCTGTTGCCCGACCGGGCGGCGCTTCCATCCCATAGCTCTCATATGACGTGCCTTTCACCGCGGCGCCACTCTCCTTTTGGGCAATATTCGGCATTTTGCGTTCATGCGGAGCTACCAATGCGGCAGCCCCGCCTGAACATCATTGCGGAGAGCCCTTATGCACAATTTCCCGAGCCCAAAGAGTGGGCCAACAGCGCGCCGCCGCACCGCTGCCTGGTCGTTGACCGCTGCGTTGTTTGCCGCAACTGCCCTGACCGCCCTGCCGCAGCACGTCCAAGCTGCAGAGCCGCCATCGCAAGCTGCCAGCGCCCGCGTGGCGGATTTTGCCGATCTGGTCGCCCGTGTCAGCCCGGCGGTGGTGTCGATCACGTCCAAAATGGACGTCGAGCAGGCTGCCGATGAAGATATGCCACCAATGCCATTCGCCCCGCCGGGGATGCACGGGCACGGCCGTATGGGGCGGATGGAAGCGCGCGGCTCTGGCTTCATTATTGATGCAGACGGCACGGTGGTGACCAACAACCACGTTGTGCGCAACGCGCGCAGCATCACCATCATGATGGCCGATGGCACAGAACTGCCCGCCAAGCTGGTGGGGACCGATCCACGCACTGATATCGCGGTGCTCAAAATCACGACTGACCGCAAATTGCCGTTCGTCAATCTCGGCGATTCCGCCAAGGCGCGGCCGGGTGAGTGGGTGGTGGCGATGGGCAATCCGTTCGGCCTCGGCGGCTCGGTGTCGGCCGGGATTGTCTCAGCGTTGGGGCGTGATATCGGCTCTGGCCCCTATGACGACTATATCCAAGTGGATGCGCCCATCAACCAGGGCAATTCAGGTGGGCCGCTGTTCACCCAGGATGGCCGGGTGATCGGCGTAAACACCGCGATACTTTCGCCAACCGGCGGCAGCGTCGGCATCGGTTTTGCCATTCCGTCAGACGTGGTGCAGCAGGTGGTGACTGCGCTGCTCACCAAAGGGATGGTCACGCGCGGCTATCTTGGCGTGGAAACGCAAAAGATCAGCCCGGTTTTGGCAGCAGCCCTGCATTTGGCGAAAAATCCGAACGGTGAGGCCAATGGCGCGCTGGTGGCCAGCGTGGAACCGGCCTCGCCCGCCGCCAAGGCCGGGGTTGAACCGGGCGATGTGATTGTTGCGGTCAACACCGCGCCGGTGAAAGCCCCGCGCGACCTCGCCTTGCTCGTGGCTGGCAGCAAGCCCGGCTCGGACGCTCAACTCACATTGCTGCGTGAGGGGAAGTCTCAAACCGTTGCTGTGACGTTGGCCACGTTGAAAGCGGATGACGACAAGCCCAACGCAGCCAATGATGACAAGGGCGAGAAAGGCGTGGGCTTGGCACTTGCACCGATTACGCCAGATATCCGCATGCAGCTTGGCTTGAACGCGGATATCAAGGGCGTGGTGATTGCCGGTGTGCGCCCTGGCTCGGCTGCAGAGCAAGCGGGCTTGCAGCCGGGGGATGTGTTGTTGGGCGTGGGCGCCCAGCGCGTGAGCAGCCCGGCGGATGCGGTGAAGGCAATTCGCCAAAGCGTCGGCCATGATCACGGCAAGGTGGCACTGCGGATCTTGCGTGATGGTCAGAACGCCTTTGTGGCGATTGATCCAGCGGATGGCACCGAGGGCTGATAGATCGTGACGAGCATCGCCACCTCTTGATATCGTTTTGCGATATCAAGAGGTAGCGATGTCTGAAACCGTTGAAGCCCTGTTGAGTGACCTGCTGCATTGGCTCGAAACGCGCGAGCGTCCTTACAGCGAGGTGATGGAGGCCTGGCGGACGTCATGCCCACGCCTGCCGGTGTGGGAAGAGGCCACCGATCGTGGTCTGGTCTCGCGCACCCGGGTGGGCGGGGAGTTGCTGGTCGGCCTGACACAGGCGGGGCGCGATTATCTGGCACACTGAGAGGGCGGGCGAGGCGCTTCCGCCCTCTTTTTTTCTACACAGCCATGCTCTGGTGTTTGCCGAACCAACGCTGCATCGCGGCGCTGTGCGGAGATTTTGGTTGCTGTCAGATGCGACAAACGCCCGGTTATCAGGTGATGACATTGAGGTGTTTTGATAACAATTTCAGCGAGTCGTCAGGATTTTTACAAAAAATCATGCATTTGAGCAGATCGATAGTGATGGCCCAATCCAACGGGTCAATCAGTTGGCAGAATGCGCCATATTTTAGCGCAGACCAAATCCGACCTGATAACATGTTGCGCGCCGCCAGATTGCGGCTGGCAACGATTAACATCCAGCGAATAGGCCGTCTGAATTTGTGCAGCAATGGGTCTCGCAAAGCGCTGACCCAAAATGCGATTCCAGAAAATTGAAGGTTTTGCAGGGACGAAGTTAAGGTAATTTCGTCGCGTCGCAGAAGATATGTAACCTCTGAGGCGTGATAGAGTGGGCATTGTGTCGATAGCCGCAAATACAGCAAAATATCTTCGCCAATGCGGTTATTTTTATGAAAGCCATGTATTTTTTCGAAGACCTCGCGCTTTATGAAGCAAGACCCTAGATGAAAATAAAATCCGTTTATCAGTCTCGCCGTGAGCGGATCCCCATGAAATCGATAAAAATTCGGCGCGACCTGGGTTCCGGGAAGCGTTTTTTCAATGATGTCGGTATGCGTTTCGATGGAATTTTGCCGCGAAATCGCAAATTTTGTGGAAATCCATTGCGCGTCCGGCGCAGCTTCAAGGCAGGATTTGAACGTCGGAATGGTATTCGGCAGCCAAACATCATCGGAATCAATAAAGCTGATCCATTCTGATTTAGCTGCTGTTACCCCTACGTTTCGAGATGCTCCAGCACCAATGTTCGATTTGTTTTGAATGAGTGTTACACGTGGATTGGATTGCTGGATAAATTGTAGGCATTCGATTGTTTCGGGTTTTGTTGATTTATCGTCGACGATAATTAGTTTATCGACAATTTCAGAATTGGACGAAAAAATTGAATTTACGGCCTGGATTAGCAAATTCGGATTTGTATTGTGAACTGGACAAATTATGCTCAGATAAAATGTTTGCTCGATTTTGGGCATGATAAAATAAGCTCACCTGTTATCGCTGCGTTTTTCTATAACGCTTCTGACCCATTCCCGCCGTCTCTTTCAAGATCAAGATGTTCGTCTAACCCCAAAATGACGTCAGCGCGTACGTTTTCAATTGCGTCCACAGCACGAAGTTTGCGGTCAATGGCGCGCTGTCGCACCAACGTTTTTTCAATCCCGCCGCTTAATATGGTGGCCTGCTTTTGAATTGTTGCTAATGCCTCACCGAAATTCGTCCATTCGATCTTCACCGCCGCCAGCATTTCTCGGATTTTTCCGGCGTTTTGTTCCAATGACAGAGTGGCATAACTGACTTTCAGCGTG
>CAIZGT010000667.1 GCA_903932545.1 uncultured Rhodospirillales bacterium | reverse complement strand
GCGATGATGGATTTCCAGGCCTCGCGCTACACGATGGACGGCGAAATTCCGGGTCAGGCGGGGAATGATCACCCGACGAATATCCCGACGGGGGTATTTGCCACGTCTGACGGGCATATCAATATCGCAAGCGCCGGGACGCCGATTTACATCCGCATGTGCAAGGCGCTGGGGTTGGAGGATTGCATTGATGATCCGATGTTCAACACCAACCCGATGCGGTCCAAAAACCGCGTTGAATTGAATGCGCGGATTGAGGCGGTGACCAAGACGGACACGTCTGCGGCCTGGGTGGAAAAGCTCAACAAGGCCGAAGTGCCGTGCGGGCCGATCTACAACATGGCGCAGGTGTTCGCTGATCCGCAGGTGCAGCATCTGGGCATGACGGCCACGGTGACGCATCCGGTGCTGGGCGATATTACCCTGGTGAACCAGCCGATTAAGCTCAGCCGCACGCCGGCCGCTGTGGTGAAAGCCTCACCGGAATTGGGTGCGGACACCGACGATATTCTGCGCGAAATTGGCCATGATGATGCGTTTATCGCAGCAATGCGCGAGAAGGCGGTGGTGTGATGGGCGAGCCGGAACTGCTCTATCACGAGACGGACAGCATCGGCTTCATCACCTTCAACCGTCCGCAAGCGCGCAATGCGCTGACGTTTGGTATGTATGAGCGCATGGCCGAGATTGTGGACGGGGTTGACGGCTCAGGGCGGATCAAGGCGCTGGTGCTGAGCGGTGCCGGTGGGCTGGCGTTCGCGGCGGGGACGGATATTTCGCAGTTCCGCAGCTTCTCTGGCCCGCAAGACGCGCTGGATTATGAGGCGCGGATTGATCGGGTGATTGTGCGGCTGGAGGCCTGCGTGGTGCCGACGATTGCGGCGATTGCCGGGGCTTGCACGGGTGGCGGGCTGGCGATTGCGGGCGCGTGCGATCTGCGGATTGCTGCCACGGGTGCGAAATTCGGCATGCCGATTGCGCGCACGCTGGGCAATTGCTTGTCGATGGCTAACCTTAACCGGCTGGTGGCGTTGATCGGGGTCGCACGGGTGAAGGAGTTGATTTTCACCTCGCGGCTGGTGTCTGCCGAGGATGCGCTGGGGTTGGGGTTGGTGAGTGAGGTGCTGCCGGATGCCGTGGCGTTGGCGCTGCGGGCTGCGGAGATGGCGTCGCAGATTGCCGGATTGGCCCCGTTGACGTTGCGCGCGACCAAGATGGCACTGCGGCGGCTGCGCGATGACGGGCCAGGGGCTGAGGATCAGGATTTGATCCGGATGTGCTATGAGAGTGCGGATTTCCGTGAGGGGCTTGAGGCGTTCTTGGGCAAGCGAAAGCCGGAGTGGCGGGGCGTTTAGGGCGCCGTAGCGCGCACAAGCCGCGGTGGTGAGATTTTGCTTGAGTCCAGCCAGTGGCTGTGGCGTTTACTGGTGGATGGAAACAGCCCCCACCCTTTCTGCGCAGGACATGGTCTCCGCCAATTTGCGGATGGTCCTGCGTGGGTTGTCGGCGGCTTTGGGGGCATGGTTGGAGCCGACGCTCGCTGTTGTGATGCATCGCCAAGCCAGCCGGACAATCAGCAAGATCGAGCGGATGCTGGCGCGGTTTCGGACCGGGCGGCTATGGCGCGTGACGCAGCGGCGCGCGGTGCCGGGGCGGCGCGCGCCTGGGAAGCCTGCCGCGCGATTGCCACGTCGGTTCGGGTGGCTGGTGCTGGCGGGCAAGCATCACGCGGCGTGCTTTGGCACGCAATTGCAGACAGTGCTGGCCACGCCAGACATGGCCGAATTGCTGGCTGCGTCTGCGCAGGCGAAGCGGGTTCTGCGGCCTTTGTGTCGCGCGCTTGCGGTGGAATTGCCGTGGGTGATCGACAGAACTGAGAAAACCCGACCCGAGACGAAGCCGCGCATACGCAAGCCTCGGGTGAAGCCAGAGCCATTTCGGATTCCCCTACCGCGCGGCGTGCTGACCGCGGCGCGACGGCAGGGTTTCGGCAAAATGCGCTGAGGCTGAGCGCAGATTCACGACTCAAATGTTCCGGTATGTTATTGAAAACAGAGCGTTGAGCGCGGCACCCTTTGACGCAGACCTGTAACAGGCTTATCTGTCTGCGCACCAAGGAGATCCCCGGCAGGGGGCTGAGAGGTCATCACGTGAGCGCCCAGCGCCGCACAGCATGACGATCCTTTGAACCTGATCCAGTTAGCCCTGGCGGAGGAATGGTCGTAGATGTCTGATCCTATCATCACAGTTATTGGTGCCGGCGTTGCTGGTTTGACCACCGCTCTCGCACTCGCTGAACGCGGGGCAAGGGTTGAGGTGGTGGAGCGCAGTGCGGCACTCGGCCTTGATGCTTGCTCGCAATATGCCGGCGGGATGCTGGCACCTTGGTGCGAGGGGGAGAACACCGAAAAGGTGGTGATTGAGTTGGGCCTGGAATCGCTCAGCTATTGGCCGCGCGTGCATCCGCTGACCGAACAGCACGGCAGCCTTGTGGTGGCGCAGGGGCGCGATGCGGTGGAGCTGGATCGGTTCGCCCGACGCAGCACGCATCATCAGATGATTGACGCGGCACGGATTGCCGCGCTTGAGCCCGATCTGGGCGGGCGATTTGCGCGCGGGCTGTTCTTTGCCGAGGAAGGCCATCTTGATCCGCGCAAGGCGCTGGCCTCACTTGCCGCGCGACTGGCGGAACATGGCGTTGCGATCCGATTTGGCGTCGATGGCGACGGCCTCTCGCCTGACGCGAACGTCGTTGATTGCCGTGGGCTGGCAGCACGGGATCGGCAGGCGGATTTGCGTGGGGTGCGCGGGGAGATGCTGCATGTGTATTGCCCCGATATCAGCCTGCGTCGCCCGGTGCGCCTGCTGCATCCGCGCATCCCGCTCTATATCGTGCCGCGCGGTGAGGGTCGGTTCATGATCGGAGCGACAATGGTGGAGAGCGACGCGCGCGGCCATGCCTCCGCCCGCGCGGTGGTTGAGTTGCTCAACGGCGCGTATGCGCTGCACCCGGCGTTTGCGGATGCTGAGATTTTGGAAGTGGGGTGCGATGTACGCCCGGCTTACCTCGACAATATCCCGCAAGTGCGGCGCGACAATGGGCGGGTTTATGTGAACGGCCTGTATCGCCACGGCTTCCTGCTCTCGCCCGCTATGGCGCGGATGGCAGCGGATTTGATGCTGGGGGCGGCATGATGCGGGTTTCGATCAACGGAGAGGTGCAGGAGGTGGCGGCGGTGTCACTCGCCAGCCTGCTCGAACAGCTTGGCTATACCGGCGCATGCGTGGCAACGGCGGTGAACGGTGAGTTCGCCCCGGCCAGTTTGCGCGGCGAGATGATGGTCAACGAGGGTGACGACATCGAAATCGTCGGCCCCATGCAAGGAGGCTGAGCAATGCAAGTTTATGGCGTGACATTGGGCTCGCGGCTGATGCTGGGCACGGCGCGATATCCCTCCCCGGCGATTCTGATGGATGCGGTCAAAGCCTCTGGCACCGAGGTGGTGACGGTGTCCTTGCGTCGGGAATCGGCCACTACGCGGGCGGGGCAGGCGTTTTGGGAGATTATTCGTGAGCTCGGCGTGCGGGTGCTGCCCAACACGG
>CAIZGT010000666.1 GCA_903932545.1 uncultured Rhodospirillales bacterium | reverse complement strand
TCGCCTTCCTGGGTCAGCATGTCCTTGGTGGCATTGTGCTTGCGCAGAAATCCCGCCAACGCCTGCTCCGGAGCCGAAGCGCGCGGGCCGCGTTCGGACACTTTCGACTCCGGGACGCTGCTGTCGATTGAGCAGGAGACCGCAATGCGGCGGGTGCCGTAATGGGTCATCAAACTGCTGCCGAGTGGGTTCAGCGGCGCGAGAGCTTCATGCACCATGCGGCCAAGGTCTTCAGCACCCTTCGCCTGCATGCGCGCAGGGATTTCTTCGCTGAAGAGTTCGAGGAAAAATTCAGGCATATCAGTCTTTCAGCGCCGGTTCGATATCGGTGTGCGGGAAATCATTCCCTTTGAACAGCAGTGGCTCGCCAGCAAGCGAGGCGGTCGCATAGGCAAAACAATCCCCAAAGTTCAGAGCGGCTTTGTGCCTGCCCCGCCCGAAGCGGAAATAGGCTTCACGCGCGCGGGTCACAGTCTCTGCCGTGACAGGGAGAATTTCGGTCGAAGTTTCAGCAAAAAACTTATCGAAATCGGCACGTGCCTCCGGCTTGCCGCGCGCATCGATGACAATCGCAGCCTCTAACCAATTCGCTGAGGAGATTCGACAATGTGAGGCGTCTGAGATTGCGGTGGCAATCTGTTCGGCTTCTGGTTCCAACAAAAGAACCGCCACAACTGCAGAGGAGTCGATGATCAAATCGGTAGCCCAATATCGTTATACATATCATTGATATCCGCGCTGCTCGCCGGACCCTCCATATGTGCGGCGCAATGACGCCCGATCTCCAATATGCGATTGGCCAGCGCCTTTGGATCGCGCGCGTCCGCCATCAGCGCTTGCCTCTTGCGGTCAAGCCGCTCTTGCAGCGCTGCGGTCACGGCGGCTGTCAGGCTTTCGCCAGTCAATGCCGCCAATTCCGACGCAAGACGATACGCGTCATCGCTTTTGATGTTGAGTTGGCTGCCCATATCCGGCTCCAGATGCGATGGTAGAAAACCGCTGTCGCATGGTAGAAAATAGGCTCATTGCTGGCAGAAGTCACGCGGCTTCGCTTTCACCCTCAAGCCAAGCCTCACAACATGCCTTCGCCAAGGTCCGCACCCGCGCGATGTAGCCTGCGCGCTCCGTCACACTGATCACACCGCGCGCATCGAGCAGATTGAACAGATGGCTTGCCTTGATACATTGATCATACGCGGGCAGCGCCAGCTTGTGCTCTAGCAAGGCGGCGCATTCTAACTCAGAATCTTTGAAGTGCTGCGCCAGACGCTCCGTGTTGGCGTGTTCGAAGTTGTGCGCGGAATATTCTCGCTCGGCACGCAGGAACACATCGCCGTATTTCACACCGCGACCGTTGAAATCGAGATCGTAAACCCGCTCCACATTCTGCACGTACATCGCCAAGCGCTCGAGGCCATAGGTCATCTCGAAGCTGGGCAGCACGGTGGCAATGCCGCCCACTTGCTGGAAATAGGTGAACTGGCCGACTTCCATGCCGTCACACCACACTTCCCAGCCCAAACCCCAGGCGCCGAGAGTGGGAGATTCCCAGTCATCCTCCACGAATCGGAAATCATGCAGGAGCGGGTCCAGGCCAATCGCGCGATACGAATCGAGTAGCAGCGCCTGCGCATCCGCTGGGCTCGGCTTCATGATCACCTGATACTGATAGTAATGCTGCAGCCGATTCGGATTCTCACCATAGCGGCCATCGCTCGGGCGACGCGAGGGCTGCACGTAAGCGGCAGCCCACGGCTTCGGCCCCAGCGCGCGCAAAGTGGTGGCGGGGTGGAACGTGCCAGCACCCATCTCCACGTCATAGGGTTGCAAAATCACGCAACCCTGCGCCGCCCAAAAATTGTGCAAACGGAGAATGAGGTCTTGGAAGCTCGGACGGTCTGGCATCGCTGGGGCGGACATATGGGCAACACTCGGATTTTTCATCGCGGCGCACCATAGTGAGATGACAAGGTTGCAACAAGGCGGGGGCGAGATGAGCATTGATGGGCTGAACGATGCGGCGATCCGTCACATCCTATCCCACACCGAGCGTGTTGCGGTGGTGGGGGCATCGAACAAGCCGGATCGAGCGTCCTATCGCGTGACCGAATTTCTGGTAACGCATGGATTTGCGGTCACGCCGATCAATCCCGGTATCGCCGGGCAAAGCCTGCATGGCAGCATGGTTGCGGCCTCATTGGCCGAGGCCGAGCCTCTAGAGATGGTAGATATCTTCCGCGCCGCAGATCAGGTCGGCCCGGTGGTGGCGGAGGCGATCAGGTTGGGTGCGCAGGTGATCTGGATGCAACTCGGCGTCATCAATCACGAAGCCGCTGCCCAGGCGTGCGCGGCGGGGTTGGTGGTGGTGATGGATCGCTGCCCGGTGATCGAATGGTCACGACTTGGGATGAGTGCTTGAACCGCGGGGTGATCCACGCCACATCTGGCTTTGTCATCAACCCTCAGGTGTAACATGACCAACGAGGAACGCGACCTTATCATCCAATTCATCGGCCGCACTGGCGGTCGACCAGCCACGAGTGGGTTTGCCGCCGGTTCGGTGCCGCCAGCAGGCGGGCCGGAATTGCCGCCGGTTGATCCCCAGGCGGATGCGCTCATTGGCGAATTGTTCGTGCGTTACCCCGAAGCGCGGTATCGGCTGACGCAGCTGGCGTTCATTCAAGAGCACGCTCTGGCGTCGGCGAGTTCGCAGATTGCGCAGCTCAAGCAGCAGATTCAGCAAATGCAGCAGCCTCAGCAAGCCGCTCCGGCGCAAGGCTCGCCTTGGGGCCAGCCCGCGCAAGCTCAACTGCAGTCGCGCGGCCTGTTCAGCGGCTTGTTCGGCGGTGGCCAGCCGGCGCCGCAACCGCAATACGCACCTGCCCCCCCGCCGCAATACGCACCGCAATACGCCCCCGGCTATCAGCCCGGCATGTTCCAGCAGGGCGGCAACGGCTTCCTCGGTTCGGCATTGCGCACCGCAACTGGTGTTGCCGGCGGTATGCTGGCGGCTGAAGCCATTACCAGCATGTTCGAAGGCGGCCATCGCGGCTTGGGCAGCGAAGCGGGTTTCGGTGGCGGTTTCGGCCAATCGTCGGGCAGTGGCACGGTGATCGAGAACAATACCTTCGTCCAGGGCGGCTCGCCTTGGGCGGCAGCGCCTGATCCTTATGATCAAGGTGGTGCCGCGAAGGACAGCGCATGGTCAAACGCCGCCCCCACCGACAGCGGCTGGCAAGATGCCAGCAGCGGCGGTGACAGCGGCTGGACCGATTCCGGGGGCGGCGGCGACTTCGACAACACCTGATTGATCCGCCGTTGCGCTATCCCGATCTTGATATCGATCTGTTACGCTGCTTTGCCAC
>CAIZGT010000665.1 GCA_903932545.1 uncultured Rhodospirillales bacterium | reverse complement strand
GGGGAGAAAGCGCCATCCAACCGACGCCATGATGGGGGCCAGGATGGTGAGGCTATGAGTTTGCGGGTGCTGATCGTCGATGAAAATGCCGAGCGCGCCGACGCGGTTGCGGCGGGCCTTGCGGCTGATGGCTACAGTGTGGTGGGCATCATTCCGAACCATGCCGATATCGTCACGGTTGTTCGCACCACTGGGGCGGATGTGATCGTATGCGATCTGGACCACGCGTCACGCGATGCGATTGACGCTATGAGCGCGTTGCATCGGGACGAGCCACGGCCTGTGGTTATGTTCGTAGACCGCACCGATCCAGGGGCCACCGAGGCGGCGATGGCCGCGGGGGTCGCTGCCTATGTGGTGGAGGGATTGTCCCCCAGCCGGGTCCGCGCGGTGATTGATGTCGCGGTGGCACGATTCCAATCGCATCAAGCATTGCGCGCCGAACTTGCAGAAGTGCGGAGCGCGTTGAACGAGCGCAAACTGATTGAACGCGCCAAAGGGCTGTTGATGCAAACCCGCAAAATGACCGAAGACGACGCCTATCGCGCGTTGCGACGTTTGGCGATGGATCAAGGCAAACGGCTCGCAGAAGTGGCAGCCAATGTGGTGGCGATGGAAAAGTTGCTTAAACTTTAATCAATATCAGTCTATTTTTAATCTATCGCCTATATATTAAGCATTTCAATGTTCAAAAATATGCCCATTTTTGCGCCACCGCCTCTGGCATAGCAGTTGCAACTCTTCAAGAATGCGATCGCCGGCACTTATGTCGGCTGCCGAATGGCAATGACGCCATTTTGGTTACGCCACTTTTTCTTTTTAGCGGTCCAATGGCGGCCCGCTCCTGATCCCGGTCATCAACCGAGTGGAGCTTCGCCGAATGTTATTGTCCGCCGACGCCGCAATCCATGATTCGACGCGCGAGAACCTCGCCGGTGCAACAGATTTGTTGCGCCTGGGTTTCATGCCGCTGACCGATTGCGCGCCGTTGATCGTGGCGGAGGCGTATGGGCTGTTTCGCAAGCATGGAGTGGCCGTTCAACTTTCACCAATGCACGCCTGGGTCGCGTTGCGTGACAAAATGGCAATTGGCAAACTTGATGGCGGGCAGTTGCTCGCCCCAATGCCGATAGCCGCCCATCTTGGGCTTGGTGGTGTTGCGAGCGATGTCGCCGTGGTGTCGGTGATGGCCAGCGAAGGCAACACAATCACGTTTGGCGAGCCGCTTATCGCTGAAATAGAGGCCGCCGCCCCGGAACTCGCCAAACTGCGCCCGCTGCCCGCCGAGGCTTTGGCCGCTGCGCTCCAGGTCCGAAAAGCCGCTGGGCGCCCTGTGCCGATCTTGGCGATGGTGTATCCGTTTTCCTCACACAATTATCTTCTGCGTCATTGGCTTGCCTCTGCAGGCATTAACCCAGAGACCGATGTGCTGCTGCGCGCTGTGCCGCCACCGCTCGTCGCCACCGAACTGGCAGAGGGTCGGATTGACGGTTTCTGCGCTGGTCAGCCTTGGGGTTCGCGCGCCGTCGATCTGCGGTGTGGCCGCATTATGCTCGGCACTGGTGATGTCTGGCCGGGCCATCCGGAAAAGGTGTTCGCAGTCTCCGCTGCCTATCTCAGCCGTGCGCCGGAGAAGGTGGAAGCCGCCGTTGCCGCTGTCCTCGAAGCTGGCGAATGGCTATCCGACCCCACAAATCTACCGCAGGCAGCGCGTTGGCTACATCTCTATGCGCTGCCGCAAGTGCCGTTGTCGGTCG
>CAIZGT010000664.1 GCA_903932545.1 uncultured Rhodospirillales bacterium | reverse complement strand
GCGGCGGCGCGTTGCTGCGCCTCGGTGATCGTGGCTTTGGCCACAGCTTCGGCACCTGCAATCGCTTCGAGGCTGGCGCGTTCAGCCGCGCTGATGGCAGATTTGGCGGTGGCTTCGGCGCTGTCGCGGCGCGAGGATGCGGCAAGCTCCGCTTCAGCGATGGACGATTTCGCGGACGATTCCGCTGCAACCAATGCCGCCTCAGCAGCCGCAGCCGCCGCATTGGCAGCAGCCAGATCGGCGCTGAGTTGGGCCAGTCGGTTGCGCTGTTGCAAGCGCAGGGCGGCGGCCGATGCGGTGCCGGGGCGGATCGTGTAGCCATCCCATCGCCAAACGCCGCCCGCCTCGGTGATCAGGCTCTGACCGGGGCGCATGGCGGCGAGCAAAGCGGATGTCATTTCACCGCGCACCAAACCGATCTGCGACAACGCGGGAGCCAGCAGTGTTGGCCCCTGCACCAGTGCCGACAAAGCCTGTGCACCGGCGGGCAATGCTGGCAGCGCATTGGCGGACTGGGCGCGCCAGTGGCGATCTGCCGCCGGGTTCGCACCGGCGTCGAGTTCTTCGCCGAGCGCGGCCCCAAGGGCGGCTTCAAGGCCCGGCGGGACGGTGAGTTGATCGAGCAGCTTCGGCCAGGCAGCAGAGTCCCCTGCCCCCAAAGTCTGCGCCAAGGCCTGGTGCTCTGCGGCGATCAAAGCGCGGGCGGTGCTGCTGTGCTGGGCCGCTTCACGCGCCTGGGCGAGCGCTACCAGAGCGGCGTTGCGAATGGCATCGAGCGCGGCTTGCGCTTGCTCGCGGGTGGCGGCGAGGGCTGCGGCGGCGGCAACGCGGACGGCGTTGGCCTCAGACAATGCTGCGTCTCGCGTTTGGCTAAGCTGGGCAGTGGCAGTGGCGCGCACCGTCTCAGCATCATGTTGCGCTGCGTCGCGCGCGGCGGTGAGGCGGGATTGTGCGGCACGGCGCTGCGCTTCGGCATGGGTTTGGGCTGCCTGACGCGCGGCGACGAACTTGGCTGACGCGTCACGCCTCACTGCTTCGGCATGGGTGCGGGCGGATTGGCGCAATTCGACGGCGCGCCGCTTGGCCGCATCACGCCAAGCGGTGGCGTCGGCGAAGGCGGCGATTCGGGCCTGCTCGGCTTGGGCGAGAACCGCCTCGGCGCGGGCGAACTCTGCTTCGGCAGTCTCGGCCTTGGCGCGTGCGGCCGCGAGGCGGTCGGCGGGGATGAGCCCTTCGGCGAGGCGGAATTGTTCGGCGGCAAGGCTTGCACGCTGGTCATTGAGCCGCGCTGACCGCTGGCGGGCGCTGGCCAGAGCGTCTGACAGAGCACGATGGCGTGCGGCCAGATCAGCGGCGTGTTCGGTGGCGCGGTTGGCGGCGCTGTCTGCTGCACGCATCGCATCAGCGGTTTGGATCGCAGCGTCCTCAGCGGCGGCGAGCAACGACGGATGCGACGCCTGCTCAGCTTCCAGACGTGCGGCCTCGTCGTCCAGCCGTGCCAGGGCGATTTGCGCATCTTGCTCCTGGCGTGCGGCGTGGGCGAGGTCTTGATCGAGGCGCTCAGCCTGCGCGCTTGCGGCGGCCAAGGCCTGCTCGGCGCGCAGAATTTCGGCGGCGATCTGTTCACCGGCAAGGCGATGACGCTCAAGCGCGGTGCGTGCCTGCCCTTCCGTCTCACGCAATCCGGGCAGGCGCAACATGGCACGATCGGCTTCCGCAGAGGCGGCGACCGAGGCCGCGGCCGCTAAGGCGACTTCTGCGGTGGTGTGCGCGAGGGCTTTGCTCGCCTCAGAACGGGCGCGCTCGGCACGGGCGTTTTGCAGCGCCAGCAGCTCGGCCTCGGCATTTCGGATTGCGGCTGAAACGGTGCGATACCGCGCCGCTTGCCGTGCCTGTTTGCGCAAATGGTCAAGCTGGACCTCAAGCTGGCCGCGCAAATCCTCGGCGCGGAGCAGATTTGTCTCCGCCGCACGCAGTTTCAGCTCGGCCTCATGGCGGCGCGCGTGCAGGCCGGTGATGCCAGCCGCCTCCTCCAGAATCGAGCGCCGATCTTCCGGCTTGGCGGAAACCAGTGCGCCAACGCGGCCCTGGCTGACCATTGCCGAGGCGCGCGCGCCTGAGGCCAGATCAGCGAACAAGGTTTGCACATCCCGCGCCCGCGCCTCACGGCCATTGATGCGATATTGCGAGCCATTGCCGCGCTCGATACGCCGCGCGATTTCGAGTTGGTCAAACTCATGGAACGGCGGCGGGGCGATGGAACGGGTGTCTTCCAGCACCAGCGTGACCTCGGCGAGGTTACGCGCCGGGCGGGCGGTGGTGCCTGCGAAGATCACGTCGTCCATATCATCGCCGCGCAGGCTGCGCGCCGAGGTCTCGCCCATCGCCCAACGCAGCGCTTCCACCACGTTGGACTTGCCGCAGCCGTTGGGGCCAACAATGCCCGTCAGTCCAGGCAGCACCTCTAGCGTCGCCGGTTCAGCGAAGCTTTTGAAACCGGCGATGCGCAGGCGGGTGAAGCTGACGGGCAATGACGACGCCTGAAATCAGCCGCCAGCCTGGACAACGGCAGCAGCGAATTGTTCCGGCGAGAGCGCACCAGCTTGAACACGGTTGGTGGCAGATGGGCCGTTGAAGACGAAGCTCGGAGTGGAATCCACCTTGTAGGCGGACACCGCCTTTTCCTGCCCCGCGAGGATCTCAGCCTTGAGGCTTTCATTGGCAATCGCGGCATCCACCGCCGCACGGTTCATCCCGGCCAGGGCGGCGGTTTTCGCGATCTCGGCGATGTTGTCCACGCCACGCGCAAACGCCCAGCGGTCTTGCGAGGCGAGCAGCGCATCGATGAAGCCGAGATAGCGGTCGGCCGGCAGGGTATGCGCCACTTGGGCGGCGGAGAGGGCGACGCGATCGAGCGGAAAGTCCCGGAAGATCAGCTTCACGCGGCCAGTGTCGATCAGGTCGGTTTTGATCTGCGGCAGGAAATTCAGCGCGAAATGCGCGCAATGCGGGCAGGTGAGGGAGAACCATTCCTGCACCACCACTTTCGCATCATCGCGCCCGATGCTGCGCTCATTGGCATCTGCCGCATAAGCACGGCCGGGCAGCGCCAGCGCCGGAAGGGCGAGAGCAGGCAGCGAGAGCATCAGGCGGCGTGAGATCATGTTGTGTATCTCCGAGAAGGACGCGAACGGTCTAGCAGAGCGGCACGCAAGGCAAAAGGTCAGCGCGGGCGCAACACCATGGCACCCAGCCGTTCCAGCGCCTCACGCAATTCGCCCTCCGGCATATCTCCCAGCGCCGCGCGGGCCGCCTCGGTGGCGGGGATTGGCTTCGGTTTTGGCGGCGGGGCCGGGTTGAGATCCTGTATGAATTTCAGCCGCTGCACGGCAATTTGCCCCAGATGCGCATTAATCCGCTGCATCAGCACGGGTGCCATATATTGCAACTCCATCGCCACAGGGCCTGCGCAGGCAAGCGTGAGCGTGCCGTTGGCGAGTTTGCGCGGGGTGGTAACGGCGGCGAGCGCCGGGCCGATCACCGCGTCCCAATCGGCAAGCAAGGCGGCGGTGGCGGGCGCGCGTTTGCGAAACGCAGGGCGGATCAGCGGGCCGATCAGCGCGGCAATCGGGCGCGGGCCATATACGTGGCGGTTGTCCTGCTTCTGTCCGGGCTTGTTCGGTTCTGAATCGGTCGCCATAGGTGAAAAATGCCCAATGCTCGTGATCTACTAGACTGGTATGACCGCCATCGCCGCACCCTGCCCTGGCGGGCGGGGGTGGGTGAAGTCATGGACCCCTACCGCGTCTGGCTCAGCGAGATCATGCTGCAACAGACCACCGTTACCGCCGTCATACCCTATTATGAGCGATTTCTCACCCGCTTCCCAAATGTGCAGGCGCTGGCGGCGGCGGAGAGTGAAGCGGTGATGCAGGCGTGGGCGGGCTTGGGTTATTACGCCCGCGCCCGCAACCTTCATGCCTGCGCGCAAGCCGTGGCGGCACTTGGAGATTTCCCCCGCACGCTCGAAGGCCTGCGCACGCTGCCTGGTATCGGCCCCTACACCGCAGCTGCGATTGGCGCGATCGCGTTTGGCATCCCGGTGGTGCCGATTGATGGCAATGTGGAGCGGGTGGCGAGCCGAATGTTCGCCATCACCACGCCGCTCCCTGAGGCCAAACCGCAGATCGCGGCGGCGGCGGCGCAATTGGGCGATGATGACGCGGCAAAAGGGCGGCCTTCTGATTTCGCACAAGCGTTGTTCGATCTGGGGGCGTCCCTGTGTTCGCCGACGCAACCGGCTTGCGGGCTGTGTCCGTGGCGGGGTGCGTGCAAGGCGCAAAAGCTCGGCATTCAGGCGGAATTACCCCACAAATCGCCCAAAGCCGCGAGACCACTGCGGCATGGGGTGCATTTCTGTCTGGTTGATTCAGATGGGCAGGTTCTGCTGCGCCGCCGCCCACCAAAGGGTTTGTATGGCGGGATGAGCGAATTGCCCGGCACGCCCTGGCGCGAGCAGGCCTGGGCGCTGCATGAGGCGTTAGACCATGCGCCGATGCGCGCGCCGTGGCGCGAGGCGGGGGTGGTCGAACATGGACTGACACATTTCGAACTGCATATCAGCGTGCGGGTGGCCGAAGTGGGGCGGATTCAGGCGGAGGGGTTTCTCTGCGCGCGCAATGCTCTGGCAGAGGCGGCGTTGCCGTCGGTGATGCGCAAGTGTTTGAAGGTGGCTTTGGGTTGATCAAACCCGTCATACCGACCGAAGCGTCGGTATGACGGGTTTGGTAACGACGAAAATTACATCTCGGCGTATTTGCCAGCGTGCCAGATATACATCACGTAATCCGACACCGTCACGTCGCCCTTCTTATCATACGAAATCGGGCCGAGCACGGTGTCCCATTTGCCCGCCTTCAACACTGCCGCCACCTTCTTCGCATCGGTGGTGCCGGCTTTGGTCGCGGCCTGCGCCCATTCCTGCACAGCGGCATAGGCGTAGAGCACGTAACCTTCCGGATCGACCTTCTTATCGGTGAATTCCTTCACCACGGCCGCAGCCGTTGGGCGGTTGCGCGGGTCAGACGAGAAGGTCATCAGCGTGCCTTCACCGTCCACGCCCGAAATTTGCCAGAACTCATCCGTCACCAGCGCATCGCCGCCCATCGCGGTCACGTTCATACCCTGCTGCTTGGCTTGCTTGAGGATCAGGCCGGTTTCGGTGTGGTAGCCACCGACATAGATCAGATCAACCTTCGCCTGCTTCAGACGCGAAACCAGGGCGGAATAGTCTTTCTCGCCCGGCACATAGGCGGTGTAGAGCACTTCGGTCATGCCCGCTTTGTTCATCGCTTTCTTGGTCTCATCGGCCAAGCCTTTGCCGTAAGCCGAGTTGTCGTGCAGGACGGCAACGTTGTGGCCCTTGAATTCCTTGGCGATATACGCCCCAGCAACCGCGCCCTGCTGGTCATCACGGCCACAGGTGCGGAACGTGTTCCAGCTGCCCTCTTCAGTGAATTTCGGGTTGGTGGAGGCGGGTGTGATCTGCAAGATGCCTTCTTCGGTATAAACCTTCGAGGCCGGGATCGAGCTGGACGAGCAGAAATGCCCCGCCACAAACACCACGCCCTCAGCGGCGAATTTGTTGGCGACGGAAACCGCCTGCTTCGGGTCGCAGGCATCGTCACCGATGGAGAGCACGAGTTGCTTGCCGAGCACGCCGCCCTTTGCATTGATATCCGCCACAGCCTGCTCCGCGCCCACTTTGAGCTGCGCGCCGAACGCGGCGTTCGAGCCAGTCATCGGACCAGCGGCGGCGATCTTGATTTGAGCCGAGGCCGGGCTGGCCGCTATCAGGGCCAATACCGCGGCAGCGGCGAGAGTGCGTTTCAACATTTTTGATGTTCCTCTTCGGTTGATGGCGCAGCAAAATCGAGGCTGGGTTGCAGACTAAGCAGATCAAGCGAGCCGCTCAATGGCCTCCTTCAAGATAGGCGGCCCGGATTTCCGGCCTTGCCAGCAACTCCGCCCCGGTGCCGCTCATGGTGATGGCGCCGTTGACAAGCACATAGCCACGATGGGCCAGCTTGAGCGCCTGCATCGCGTTCTGCTCCACCAGCAGCACCGTTAAACCACTGCGGCGGTTGAGATCGGCGATGGCAGCAAAGATGGATTTCACGATCAAGGGTGCCAAGCCCAGGCTCGGCTCATCAAGCAGCAGCAGGCGCGGGCGGCTCATCAGCGCGCGACCGATCGCGAGCATCTGTTGCTCACCGCCTGACAGCGTGCCACCGCGCTGGTCGCGGCGTTCTTGCAGCCGGGGGAACATCGCGAAAATCTCCGCCATCGTGGCTTCGGCTTCGCTGGAGTCTCGGCCATGCGCGCCCATCAGCAAATTCTCGAACACCGACATGCGGGAAAATATCCGCCGCCCTTCTGGGGACTGCGCAATGCGACGACGCATGATGTCGTGCGTCGGCAGGTGCTGGATTTCCTGGCCATCATAGATGATCCGGCCGTCGCGCGCCTGCGGCGTGCCGCAAATCGTCATCATCAGGGTGGATTTGCCGGCACCATTGGCCCCTATCAGCGTGACGATTTCGCCCTCATTCACCGCAAGGTCGATGCCCTTGAGCGCCTGAATGGCGCCGTAGAATGCCGTCACGCCTTGCAGTTCTAGCAGCGCGGTCATAGCGCCACCTCATCATCTTCCACGCCGAGATAGGCGGCGATGACATGCGGATCGTTGCGGACCGCCTCGGCGGTGCCGTCACTGATCTTCTTGCCATGGTCGAGCACCACAACATGGTCCGAGATTTTCATCACCACGCCCATATCATGCTCGATCAGCAGAATGGAGCAGCCGCCGGCACGGATTTTGTGCAGCAGATCGGAGAGTTCATCTGATTCACGCGGGTTCAGCCCGGCCGCCGGTTCATCAAGGCAGAGCAGGCGCGGATCGGTGCACATCGCGCGGG
>CAIZGT010000663.1 GCA_903932545.1 uncultured Rhodospirillales bacterium | reverse complement strand
GCGAAACAACTCGAATACACCTGGATCCGCAGCCTCGCCGGTGCCGCGCAACATCGCGATTTCGCCGAACTGACCGACCTCGCGTTGGATTTCACCGCGGCCAAATTCGGCATCAACGATGCGGCGTTGCTCGACGATCTGCGCCATGCCTATTGGCAATTGCAAGCCTATCCAGAAGCGGCAGAAATCCTCGCCAACCTGCAGAACCGCGGCATCCGCACGGCAATCCTGTCCAACGGTTCGCCGAAAATGCTGCAATCCGGTGTGGACCATGCAGGCCTCGACGCGCATCTCGACGCAGTTTTGAGCGTGGAGACTGTCGGCGTGTTCAAGCCGGATATGCGGGTCTATGAGATCGCGCAGGATCATTTTGAGGCCGCGTATCAGGATATGGTGTTCGTCTCCTCCAACGCGTGGGATGCGTTCGGTGCGCATGTTGCGGGCATGCGGGTGGTATGGTGCAACCGCTCCGGCCAGCCGGTGGAATATCGGCTCGACCGCGTGGCGTCGATCATCAACGACCTCTCGCAACTGGAAGCAGCAATCGGGTGACACCATCAGCACGCCTCGCATCCGCCATTGAGCTGATTTCCGCCATCGACACCGCCTCACATCGCCCAGCCGACGCGGTGGCCAATGATTATTTCCGCGAACGCCGCTTCATCGGCTCCGGTGACCGACGCGGCGTGTCCGAGCGCGTCTGGACCGTGCTGCGCTCGCGTCGCCGCCTGATCTGGTGGCTGGAGCGGGTGCATCTGGACACCGGGCCACGCATGCTCGTCGCAGCCTCTCTCATGCTGGAAGGTTGGCTGCTCACCGGCGTGAAGCAAAGCTATTCCGGCGGCCAATTCGCCCCCAGCCCGCTCGGCCAACGTGAGGCGGAGGCGCTGTATCAGCTGGAAGGCCACACCATCCTGCATCCCGACATGCCGGACGCGGTGGCGGTGGAGGCGCCGGATTGGATCATCGGCGCGCTCACCGCCCGCTTCGGCACCAATCTGCGCGCCGAGATGGCGGCGATGGATGTGCCAGCCACGCTTGATCTGCGCGTCAACCTGCTGCGCGGCAGCCGTGAGAACGCAATCGCGGCATTGAAACGCGAGAATATCGAGGCGGAGCCTACCAAGCTCTCACCCTGGGGCCTGCGTGTGCAAGGCCGTCGCCCGGTCACCACCGGGGCAGCGTTCCAATCGGGCCTCGTGGAAATCCAAGACGAAGGCAGCCAGCTGGTCGCCCTCGTTGCCGACGCCAAGCCCGATATGCGCGTCGTCGATTGGTGCGCGGGCGCGGGCGGCAAAACGCTGGCCCTGGCGATGGTGATGCAAAATCGCGGACATATCGTGGCCTGTGATGTCTCCGCCCCGCGTCTTGAAGGCGCTGTGAAGCGCCTGCGTCGAGCGGGCGTTCATAACGTCGAGCGTCATCTGGTCGAACCTGGCGACAAATGGGCCAAGCGTCGGGCGGCGACGTTTGACCGCGTCCTGGTTGATGCGCCCTGCACCGGCACCGGCACGTGGCGGCGCAACCCGGATGCACGCGGACGCCTCACGCCCATCGACCTCTCAGAATTGGTTGAGAAGCAGCAGATGATTATGGAAACCGCCTCCCGCTTGGTGAAAACCGGCGGGCGGTTGGTCTATGCAACTTGCTC
>CAIZGT010000662.1 GCA_903932545.1 uncultured Rhodospirillales bacterium | reverse complement strand
CGACCTCTCCCTTACCAAGGGAGTGCTCTACCACTGAGCTACAGCAGCCTACCGTGCGGAGGACGCTTCATAGCCTCCTGCATCGCGGGGTGCAAGGGGCTGTGCGCGAATCTTCCGCTTGACCTGCGCGCGGCGGGCAGCGAGGTATCGCCGTATGCATAGCGAACCGAAATCCCCGCGGAATTTGCCGCCTTCGACGCGCCCGACCACCGAGCGCGAGGTTCGTGCGGCGCGGGTGGCGGCGGCGTTGCGGGCGAATCTGCTCAAACGCAAGCAACAGCAGCGCGCCAGGAACGCCTTAGATGACGAATCGGTGGATGCGCAGAACATCGAACCGCAGGGCTGAGCGATGATGGATGAACCTGCGAGCGACCAACCCGCGCCGCGCCCGTATCATCACGGCAATCTGCGTCAGGCGATGGTGCAGAGCGCCTTGGCGCTGCTTAAAGCCGATGGGCTTGGTGAGTTGAGCCTGCGCCGCGCGGCACGCGAAATCGGCGTGTCTCAAACAGCGCCGCTTTACCATTTCGGCAACAAGCTCGGCTTGCTGGTGGCGGTGGCGACGGAGGGCTTTCACCGCTTGTTGGCGTATCGCAAGCAGCTGGTGCAGGCCGCCGAAACCCCGCATGACCGCCTGCATGCCGCGATGCTGGCCTATGTTGAATTCGGCCTTGCCAACCCCGCGCTGTTTCGGCTGATGACCGGCCCGGATGTGCGCAACAATGTGCATGACGAAGCACTGGAAGCCGCCGCCGGGGAGACGTTTGGCTTGCTGCGGGATTGCGTGACGGATTATCTGCGCGCGCAGGGGCTGAGTGTGGATCTCGCCCGCCGCGCCGCACTGGCGGCTTGGGCGACGAGCCATGGGATTGTGACGATTCTGCTCGACCGGGAGCAATCGCCGCTGCTGGCCTCCCGCCGTCCGAAGCAGGAGATTGCGCAGGATATCGTGGAGATTGTGATTGGTGGGATTGCGGTGATGAAGCCGTAGGTTACGCGGCGGATGCGGGTGTGTGGTCCCGCATCGTGATGCAGGCTACGCTCGTTTGCGTTTTTTGGGCAGGAGAGGGCGCAAGAACCGCCCGGTGTGGCTTTCGGCGCAATCGGCCACCATCTCTGGCGTGCCTTCAGCCACCACACGCCCCCCGCCATCGCCGCCTTCGGGGCCGATATCGATGATCCAGTCGGCGGTTTTGATCACTTCGAGATTGTGCTCGATCACCACCACCGAATTGCCGGCATCGACCAGGGCATGCAGCACTTCGAGCAGTTTGCGGACGTCTTCGAAATGTAAGCCGGTGGTGGGCTCGTCGAGGATATAAAGCGTCCGCCCGGTGGCGCGCTTGGCGAGTTCCTTGGACAGCTTGATGCGCTGCGCTTCGCCGCCGGAGAGGGTGGTGGCTTGCTGGCCAAGAGCGACGTAACCCAGGCCGACTTGCTGGAGGATTTTCAGGCGGTCGTAGATTTTCGGCGAGGCGGAGAAATACGGCACCGCTTCATCCACGGTCATTTGCAGAACGTCGGCGATGGATTTGTCACGGAACTTGATGTCGAGCGTCTCGCGGTTGTAGCGGCGGCCTTTGCAGGTGTCGCACGTTACATACACATCGGGCAGGAAGTGCATTTCGATCTTCAGCACGCCGTCACCCTCGCACGCCTCGCAGCGTCCGCCTTTGACGTT
>CAIZGT010000661.1 GCA_903932545.1 uncultured Rhodospirillales bacterium | reverse complement strand
GAGGCGGCGGAGCTTCTTCGGACGCCTGCCTCACCGCCGATTAAACAGAATGCGGGTCTTAATCCTGACGAAACATGAAGGGTAACTTGTTCCCCTGAAAACTGGCCGAGCTGAAGCCGGATCCGAGCGCTAAGGAGATCATGCGCATTCGTTGCCCCTTCGCGTGATACATTCCAGCGCTAGCTTCACTCCATAAACACACAGTTTTAAAGTCAGGTGATGGGATATTTTTGAGGTGGGGTGGCGCATTTTTCGTCGGCTGGCAAGATAAGTAACCAGCGGAGAGTGCCGTGATCCAAAATGCTGAAAATACACCGCTATGGGCGTCCTTCTGGGGCAAAGCACGTCCTGCCGCGGAGGCCGACACTGATTGGCATCCAGCAGCATTTCATTGTCTGGATGTGGCTGCCGTGGCTGACAGTTTACTGCACTGCAGCTCGGAGGCTGCCCAGGAGCTTGCACGTTCGGCCGGCTGGTTGCCGCGAGACTGGATCTCCGTGGTCGTGTTCCTGATCGCGCTGCACGATATCGGTAAATTCTCCCGTGCATTTCAGTCTATGGCCCCAAGCCACTGGCCGCAGACTCTCGGTGACATAAGCAATACCTCAGCCATCCGACATGATGCGCTTGGGTTGGCGCTACTTGCCGATGTTCCGGAGATAATGGAGCGCCTCGACACTGTCTTTGCTGATTGGGGTGAGGATGGGGAAGATATCAATATTTTGCTCGGTGCAATTGCTGGGCATCACGGTCGCCCGATCCTGCGTGAGCAGGGGCTTCCGAAAAAGACGGCTTTGTGTGCGGTGAGCCGGCAGGCGGCGGATGGTTTTGTGGTGGCGCTTTTGGATTTGCTGAGACCGCCGCGCCTGAGCCCTCCGCCCAAAGGCTGGGCAGTGCGGTCGAGTTGGTGGCTGGCGGGGCTGACCACGCTGAGCGATTGGATCGGCTCCTCGCAGACACGCTTTCCGTATCGAGGCGGCGCGCAGATGAGCCTCGCGGCCTATTGGGGCATCGCGCGTAAACAAGCTACCCGTGCCGTTGAATTGAGTGGGCTCGGACCTGTGGCACCCGGGCAGGCTCTCGGGCTGAGGCATTTGATGCAAATCGAGGTAACGCCGACACCTGTGCAGGCTTTGGCCGAGCGGATGAGCCTCCCTGAAGGGCCGATCACCGTGGTGATTGAAGACGCTACTGGCGGAGGCAAGACGGAAGCAGCGCTTGTGATTGCTCAACGCCTGATTGCTGCTAGCCGTGCCGATGGATTGTTCGTTGCCCTTCCCACGATGGCGACAGCGGATGCGATGTTCAACCGGCTGGCCGAGAGCTATCGACGCCTGTTTGCTGAAGGTGCTGCGCCATCGCTTGCTCTGGCACACGGCCGCGCCGATCTGAATGATCTATTTCAGGGTAGTATTATGCCTGAACCTGACAGAGCGGCGGATGTTTCGGACGCCGCCGGAGAATCCGCCTCGGCACAATGCTCCGCGTGGCTCGCGGAAGAGCGGCGGCGGGCGTTTCTGGCGCATGTGGGCGTTGGCACCATCGATCAGGCGCTGCTGGGCGTGTTGCCCGCTAAATATGCGCCGCTGCGCTTGTTCGGGCTATCGCGGAAGGTTCTGGTGATTGATGAGGCGCATTCATACGACCCTTACGTTTCCAAAGAACTCGACACGCTGCTGCGCTTTCATGTCATGCAAGGTGGCCACAGCGTAGTGCTCTCTGCGACATTGCCGCAGTCCCGTCGGGCAGAATTGCTGGAGGCGGCGACCAACCAAGCAGTGCAGGTGAGCAGCACGGCCTATCCGCTGGTCAGCATCGCCAGTGCTGACGGCATCAGCGAGTGCGAGGCCGCCTTGCGGGACGTGCTGCGTCGGAATGTGCCGGTGCAGAGACTGGTCAGCGCCGAGGACGCTGTCGCCTATCTTGCTGCATCTGCGCGGCAAGCCGGCTGCGGCATTTGGATCCGCAACACCGTCGATGATGTCCGCGCCGGGGCTGAGGCGTTGCGGGAAGCGGGGATTGAACCGGTGGTCTTTCACGCGCGGTTCGCGATGGGGGATAGGCTGAAGATCCAATCCGATGTGCTGCGCTGGTTTGGCAAGGGCGCTGCAGCCGAGGACCGCGCACCTGGCGGCATTGGGAGGGTACTGATTGGCTCCCAGGTGCTTGAGCAGAGTCTAGATTTGGATGCTGACGTGATGGTTTCCGATCTCGCGCCCATTGATCTGTTGCTCCAACGCGCAGGCCGCCTGCGCCGCCACCCTGAGCGCACACGTCCGGTCTCGCTGCCAGACTGCACGTTTATGGTAATTTCGCCCGAACCGGTGACGCTGCCAGATGCGGAGTGGGCGGCAGGCGCAGCGATTGGTGGTTCACGCTTTGTCTATCCGTCGCATATCCTGTGGCGTTCAGCGCGTGCCTTGTTTTCCACCGGCCAGATCGCCGTGCCGGACGGGGTGCGGGCGTTGGTTGAGGCGGTTTATGGCGAGGACGCCGAGGCGGTGCCACCCGGCCTGCTGCGCTCCGAGTTCAAAGAGGACGGCGAGCGTATCGCCCAGGAATCGGCGGCGTTTTCCAATCTGCTTAAACCCGAGCGCGGATATCGTTTGGACAATGGCGAGTGGTCGCCCGATGTTTCGATGCCAACGCGGCTAGGGGATGACTACCGCGTCTTCCGGCTGGCTAAAGAGGTGGCGGGGCAGGTGGTGCCGTGGTGTGACGACCCCGATCCGAAACGCGCCTGGGCGTTGTCGGAAATCCAGCTCAGGCGGTCTTTGGCAACCGATGCGGTGGTCCCGGAGCATCTGGTGGCGTCAGTGGAGAAACTGCGCGCGGGGTGGTCGGCTTGGCAGCGTGGGATCGCGGTGTTGGTGCTTGGTCCTGCACAAAACGGCTGGAACGGATGCGTGTTGAAGGGAAATGAACTGGGCGAAGTGCTTTACGTCGAGGACTTTGGCTTATCGGTCGCTAGGGTGAAAACCGCCTCACAGAATTCGTGAGTGTTAAAGCGTTGTGAATCTATCGACATTTTTCGTAAAACCGAGAAGGCTAGGTGCCGCCGCGTAATCGTGAGGGGCAAATGTCTTTAGACTTGATCCGCGACCCATGGCTTCCCGTTCGCCGCCGTTCTGGCACTCTCGACACTATCGCCCCCGCGGACATCACAGCCCTTCATCCCGATCCCGTCGTCGATCTCTCTTGGCCGCGAGCGGATTTGCGGATTGCGGGGTTGGAAATGCTGATCGGCATGCTCGCCACGTTCTGCCCGCCGGAAGACAATGCGGCTTGGTTGGCGTGGTGGCGTGAGCCGCCGAGTGCGGACGCGCTGGCAGCGGCTTTCACCCCTTTCGCGCCCGCTTTTCAACTTGATGGCGACGGGCCACGGTTCTTGCAGGATTTTGAGGATTTTGCCGGCGCGTCCATGCCGGTTGAGCGCCTGCTCATCGATGCGCCAGGGGAGAACACGCTCAAAAAGAACGCCGATCTGCTGGTGAAACGTGACCGGGTGCCGTCTCTCAGCAGGTCTGCTGCGGCGATGGCGTTGTATGCAATGCAGGCTTTTGCACCCTCCGGCGGGGCTGGGCATCGCACGTCACTGCGCGGCGGTGGGCCGCTGACGACGCTGGTGATGCCACCGGGTGAAAGCCTCGCTCTATGGCATAAGCTATGGGCAAACGTGCCCAGTGGTCGCGTTCCGGACGCGAAGCTGTGGCCGAAAATCTTCCCCTGGCTCGTTCCCACGCGCCAGAGCGAAGGGGCAGGGCGGGGCACCGCGCTGTCGGTGGATCATGCGCATCCGTTGCAAGCGTTCTGGGGCAT
>CAIZGT010000660.1 GCA_903932545.1 uncultured Rhodospirillales bacterium | reverse complement strand
CTGGCAACCGGCGGCAGGCTGGCACCGGACGGCTATGCGCAACTGCAAAAGATGATGGCGGTCGCGGACCCGACTTTGCCGCTGATCCCTTACGGCCAGATTGCCGCCACCGATCATCTACCGACGCCATGATATCCCTGATCCGGTTGCGAAATTCGATGATATTGCAGCAAACCGGATTTCTGCTTGTGATGATCGGCGCGTGGGAAGCCTTGGGTGCCTATGTGCTCGATCCATTTTGGTCGAGCCGTCCCAGCCTGATTGCCCAACGCCTGTGGTTCCTCACCAAGCGCGGCGATCTGGCATGGCATGTCTCAGCAACCCTCACCGAAGCAGGCCTGGGCTTGAGCCTCGGCGCGGTGGTGGGCGTGGCGCTTGGGCTGCTGATGGCCCGCTATGCCAAGGCGGCGAAGATTGCTGAGCCGCTGTTCATGGGCCTGTACTCCCTCCCCCGCGTCGCCCTCGCGCCGCTGTTCATCCTGTGGTTCGGCATCGGCTTGCCCGCCAAGGTGATGATGTCATTCTCAATGGTGGTGTTCATCTTTGTGCTCAACATCGTCGAGGGCGTGCGCGCACTGGATCGCGACCCGATAGATCTGATGCGCACAATGAACGCCAGCCCGCTCTACATCGTCCGCCGCGTACTGCTGCCCGCCGTGCTACCTTGGATTTTCGCCTCGTTTCGCATCGGGGTTGGCTTGTCACTGATTGGTGCGTTGGTGGGCGAGTTGATCGGCTCCAGCCGGGGCTTGGGCTGGTATATCGAACGCGCCGCCGGACAATTGGACACCACAGGCGTGTTCACCGGGATCGTCATTCTCGTGGTGTTGGCGATGCTGGCCAATCAGGTGATTGTTCTGGCGTCGGGCTGGCTTACCGGAGGGCGGGCGTGATGGATGGTGCGATGATGCCCGCCAAAACCACACTGGCGATCGAACACCTCGAAGTGGGTTTCGGTAGCGCAGCTTCCGTGATCAACGATGTGTCACTGACGGTGCAAGAGGGCGAATTCGTCGCCATCGTCGGGCCAAGCGGCTGCGGTAAATCCACTTTGCTGAAAGTCATAGCAGGTCTGGTGCCTTCCCGCTCAGGCGCTGTGCAGATGGGCCGGCTGAAGATCGGCTATATGTTCCAACGCGACACACTTTTGCCGTGGGCCACCACGGCCAGCAATATTGCGGTGGGGCTGGAGTTGGCTGGCGTTCCAAAATCCGCCCACGCCGCGCGGATTGCCGAACTGCTCTCGTTGGTGCGTCTGGATGGGTATGAGAGCCACCGCCCCGAGGCGCTGTCTGGCGGCATGCGCCAGCGCGTCTCGCTGGCACGGCTGCTGGCATATGAGCCCGACATCTATCTGATGGACGAGCCATTCGGCGCGCTCGATTATCAAACCAAAATCCTGATGGGCCGCGAGTTGCTGCGCATCTGGGACGCGCGCCGCCGTTCGATCGTGTTTGTCACCCACGATATCGAAGAAGCCGTCACCCTGGCGGATCGGGTTATCGTGATGGCAGCGCATCCTGGACGGATCGTTGCCACGCACGAGATCGGCTTCGAGCGCCCGCGTGACCCCCGTCGGCTGCGTTCTGACCCACGTTTTGCCGCCATGGTCGAGACCATATGGTCTGACCTCTCCCTTGTTGATTGAGGAATCTCGCGATGAAACTCCGCATGGGGGCGCACCCCTCCAACCTCACCCTCACCGCCATCACCCATCATGCACCGCTACGACAGAGCCTGCTTGATGCCGGGTTGGAGGTGGAATGTGAATGGTATCCGGAAGGCGCCATGATGCAGGCGCTCGCCACCTCGGGGCAGGTCAACGTGATCGGCACCGGCACCACCCGCGCGGTGGTGGCGCAGGCTTCGGGGCTGAACATCGCCTATATTGGTGCCTCCCGTCCGCGTCGCGCTTGGTCGGCAATTTTGGTGCCGCAGGATTCAGACATCCAAACCGCTGCCGATTTGCGGGGGCGCAAAATTGGGCTGATCGAGGGCTCGTTTCAAACCTATTTCCTACTCGCCGCCCTGGATCGCGTCGGTCTGGGCTATGACGACGTGGCGCACACCAACAAGAAGCCCGGCGAGAGCCAAGCCGCCTTGCGCGCTGGCGAACTAGACGCCTGGGTGGCGATGGACCCGTATCTCTCTGCCGCCATGTCCGCACCCGGCCTGCGCAAGGTGATGGAGTGCGATGGCGTGATTGCCAATCGCTCGGTGTTCTGGGTGCTCGACGATGTGGTGGCGGCCGGCCAGCATGTGGTGCAGGCGATTTATGATGCGCTGGCGGCCACCGATGAATGGATTGATGCCGATCACGCCCGCGCGGGTGCACTGTTTGCCGAAGTGATCGGCAACGGTCTGTCGGCGGCGGAATGGGCGAAGGGCATCGCCTCTCGCGAATGGGGTGTGATGCTGCCGGATGAGCAGTTGATCGCTGAGCAGCAAGCCGAGGCCGATATGCTGTTCAAACATGGCATGTTGCCACGCAAGATCACCGTGTCCGAGGCGGTGCTGCCCTACCAAATCGCCACACGCGCCAAAGCCGCATAAGGGAAGAGGCATCATGTCAGTCGAATTCTTCTGGCGCATCCCCACCCATGGTGATGGCCGCATGCCCGGCTCGAAGAACTGGAACCGGGGTGATTGGAAGCAAGCCAAGCCCGGCACCATCACCCCAGGCCAGCGCGAGGGCGGCCCGGATGGGTTCGCTTATATTGACTATATGGCGCAGGTGGCGAAGGCGTGTGAGGTCTCGGGCTTCGATGGCGCGTTGGTGCCGTCATCGCTGATCAGCGACGAGCCGTGGATGGTGGCCGCTGCCTTGGTGCGCGAGACAAAAACGCTGCGTTTCATGACCGCGTTTCAGCCCGGCTTCATCGCCCCGGTTTATGCCGCGAAAATGGCAGCAACCTTGCAGCGGATCAGCGGCAATCGGCTGGAATGGAACATCATCACCGGCGGCTCCGCGCCGGCCCAGCGCGCTTACGGCGACATGACGCCGCATGACCAGCGCTATGCCCGCACCGGCGAGTGGCTGGATGTGATCGCTGGGCTGTGGCAAGGCGAGCCATTCAACCACAAGGGTGATCTGTATGAGGTGGATGGCGGCGGCATGTCTCGCCCGCATCTGCAGGCGCGCAAGCCCGCCATCTATTTCTCCGGCGCATCTGAGCCTGCGCTGACCGTGGCGGCCAAGCACGCGGATTATTATCTGATGTGGATGGAGCCGATGGACTCGATGCGCGCCCAGATGGACCGCTTGAACGGGATGGCGGCAGGCCAAGGCCGCACGCTGAAATACGGTGTGCGCGTCGATATCTTCGCGCGTGAGACCGAGCAGGAGGCGTGGGACGAAGCGCGGCGCCTCTGGGATTCGGTGGACCACGCCAAGCCGGTGTCGGGCAATCCGATGAACTCGATCAGCGGGGCCGATTCGGTGGGCGCCAAACGCCAGGCGGCGCTTCGTGGCGATGCAGGTGCCACGTTCGAAGATCACATCATCGGCCCCAATCTATGGTCCGGCCTCGGCCTGATCCGCCCTGGCCCAACAATTGGGATTTTCGGGAGCTACGATCAGGTGGCCGAGCGCTTATGCGACTATGTCGATGGCGGCTTTGACCATTTTATCCTCGCCGCCAATCCGCATTTGGAAGAGGCTTATCGGGTGGGCGAGGAAGTGTTGCCTCGCGCGCGCGCGCTGCTGGCCAACCGGATGGCACGGGCGGCGGAGTGATTCAGCTCGGCGCGCGGCGAGTTGCCTTGCTGGATCAAAGCCGCGCAAGCCGCTTCAGAAAGCGTAAACGGTCGTTCTGATGACATCCTGCCCGTAGGGCACGCTGCAAATCTCGGTTTCCGTTTGGAATCGAAGGTTGAACGGCGGCGCTGCGAGGACAACGCCGCTGTCCCTGGACAACCGCGTATTACCTCCGGAGCGGATGTCTAGGTTTTTGACAAAATGCGGGTTGCCGGGGAGGTGCTCGGTCAGCACCAAATAACGAAAATTCCGACCAATTGTGGCAACGAGTTTCGCTATTTTGTCGTTGGATAAGTGCTGAAGCACTTGCCGGACAAAAACCACATCGCCCTTGGGGAGCGGGGCGGTGGTGACGTCCAGGCACCTGAAATCAACGTCCAGATCGGCAAATTTTTGCTGATTGAATGCGATCAACGGCCCAACGATATCGCACGCGACATAGCGTCCGCAAAGCGGCCTGATGCGCGCGCCAATATTGAAATCCCCACAGCCGAGATCGACGACATCGGGCTTGGTGGGCAGCGCGGAGAGAAATGCCGTAACGGCCGTGACGTATGCTTCCACCAGATCAGGTAGGTGTGATCCCTCACCAGAATAAAACG
>CAIZGT010000659.1 GCA_903932545.1 uncultured Rhodospirillales bacterium | reverse complement strand
CGGCTCGACCATCACCCAGCAGGTGGCCAAAAATCTGTTCCTGACCAACGTGCGCACCGCCAAGCGCAAAATTCAGGAATTGTTGCTCACCTTCTGGTTGGAGCAGCATTTCACCAAGCAGGAAATTCTCGAAATCTGGCTCAACCGCGTCTATCTCGGCTCGGGCGCATGGGGCGTGGATGCGGCGGCACAGATGTATTTCGGCATCTCGGCGCGGCAGTTGAATCTGTGGCAATCGGCGGTGATTGCGGGCCTGCCGCGCGCACCCTCGCGCTTCTCGCCGCGCGTTGACCCGCAAGCCGCCGCAGCACGGGGTCGGCAGGTGTTGCAGGCGATGGCTGATAACGGGGTGATCAGCCAGCAAGACGCTGAGATTGCTGGCGCCTCCATCGTGTTTCCGCCGCGTGAGAAACAGGGTGCGGGTTATTTCGCCGATTGGGCCTCTGACCGCGCTCAGGCCGCTGTGCCCATCGGCGAGGACGCGGTGGTGCGCACAACGCTTGATGCGCGGATGCAAGCGATTGTGGAGGCCAAGCTGGCCGCCATTCTGAGCGGCCCCGGCGTTGCGGCCAATGCCACCCAAGGTGCTGTGGTGGTGCTTGATCCCGCAACGGGTGCCGTGCGCGCGATGGCGGGCGGTCGGGATTACAAATCCAGCCCGTATAACCGCGCGGTGATCGCGCGCCGCCAGCCCGGCTCGTCGTTCAAGCTGTTCGTGTGGCTCAACGCGCTCGAACACGGCATGCGGCCGGATGATGAGGTGACGGATGGACCGATCAAAATCGGCAATTGGTCACCGCGCAATTTCGAGCCGGGGTTTCGCGGGCAGGTGACGCTGGAGGAGGGGCTGACCGAGAGCATGAACACGGTTGCGGTGCGGCTGGAAATGATGGCGGGCGGGCCGCGTGAGGTGGCGGCGGTGGCCACAAGGCTGGGCATTGCGGGCACAATCCCCAACAACGCCACCATCGCGCTTGGCACGGCGGATGTCGGCGTGCTGGAAATGGCGGCGTGTTACGCTGAGGTGTTCAATGGCGGGTGGAAAATCACGCCACGCTCGCTGGACAGTGTGGTGGCAGATGGCAAGCCGGTGGCACTGCCGGCGCAGGACCATATCCGCGTCATCGACGAGGTTCATACCCAGGAGATGATCCAGATGTTGTCCGCCGTGGTGGCGCACGGCACCGGGCGGGCGGCGGCGATCGCCGGGCATAGCGTCGCGGGCAAAACCGGCACCACGTCGGATTATCGCGATGCGTGGTTCATCGGCGCGGTTGACCCTGGCAAGCCGGGGAGTTTGGAAATTGCGGTCTGGCTCGGCAACGACGACGGACATGTGATGAACAACGTCACCGGCGGGTCGCTGCCGGCGAGGTTGTTCCATGATGTCGCGGCGGAGTTGGTGAAGTAGCCGCGCCGTCAATGGGCCGCTGGCGCGCCCGGCTGCTTCAGCGGCAACGCCCGCGTGACTGCATCTAACGCGAGGCAATTGTCCACGATGCGGTTGATCGTCGGGTAGCCCGCGATATTCACGCCAAACCCTTTGGCGCCCATCACCTGACTCATCAAACACAGATCAGCCAGCGAGATCGCATTGCCGTGGCAGAACGCGCCGGTGAGTGGGTCGCCATGCATCCGTGCCTCGCCAATGCGCAGGCCCTCGCTGAACCAGTGCTGAATCCACAACGTGCGGTCGGCCTCCGCCACGTTCAGCGTGTCGCGCAGATAGCTGCGCACGCGCGGCACGATCAGCGGGTGATGATCCGCCGCCCAAATCAGCGCCAACGCGCGCACGCGGGCGCGAGAGACTGGGTCGGCGGGGAGCAAGGCCGGGGTTGGGTGGGTTTCTTCGAGATATTCGAGGATCGCCACTGATTGGGTGAGCAGCGTGCCGTCTTCGAGGATCAGCGACGGCACCACTGCTTGCGGGTTCAGCGCCACATAGTCTGGCGCGTGCTGCTCGCCGGCGTCGAGATTGATCATCGTCTCTTCATAGGCGATTGCCTTGAGGTTGCACGCCATGCGCACCCGAAACGCCGCTGCTGAACGCCAGAATCCGTACATCTTCAACATCAGACATCTCTCCGCAAATCCGGTTTCACCGAGAGTGGGGCTGGTTCAGCGCGACCGCAAGCTGCGCGATCACGTCGCCCTCCGCCGCGGCGGCGGTTTTGTAGCGCGGGGCGGTGGTGACATAGGGTTGGGTGCTATCCGCGGGATAGTATAGTTCGAGATAGAACCGGCCAGAGCGCTGATCTTCGGCGGTTTCGATACGCAGCAAAGGCATGACGATCTCCTCAATGACAGAGCGCGAAATTTCACCAAACTATCCGATGGAGCACAGCATCGGCTCGCAAGTTCGCCGGGCGCATCGCCAATTTGCCCAGGCGTTGCAGGCGGCGTTGGCGCCGCAGGATATCCCACTTGGCATGTGGTATTTCCTGCGCGCCTTGTGGGAAGAAGACGGGCTGACCCAGCGCGAAATCAGCGAGCGCGTGGGAGCCACGGCGCCCACGGCGGTGGAGCAACTGCGCCACATGGAGGCGCGCGGGCTGATTTCGCGCAAGGCCAGCGAGCAGGACCGGCGCAAGGTGCATTTCCACCTCACCGATCTGGGCCGCGCGATGCAGGCGGAGCTGCTCAGCCTCGCCGCCGGGGTGAACGATACGGCGCTGGAGGGCTTCAGCGCGGGGGAGATCGGGTTTTTGAGATTGGCGCTGACGCGGATTCAGGAGAATTTGATCCGGGCGAAATCGTAGGGTGGATGGGCTACACATCATCCCACACACACGCCCGCAGCCGCTGCGCCATCCGCGCCGCTTCCGCCGCGTCTGCCTGTGCTGCCACGCCCACCCCGAGATACCGCTCCGCAATATCCGGCGAATGCAGCAGATCTTGCGCCGAGCCTTGCAGCACGATGCGACCGTTCTCAATCACCGCCCCGCGATCGGCGATCGCCAGCGCCGAGCGGGCGTTTTGTTCGGCGAGCAGGATCGACAAGCCCTGATCCCGTAGGCGGCGGATCAGATCTAAAATCTCTCCCACCAGCCGGGGTGACAGGCCGAGTGAGGGCTCATCAAGGATCAGCAGTCGCGGGCTGGCCATCAGCCCGCGTGCAATGGCGAGCATTTGTTGCTGGCCGCCGGAGAAATTGCCCGCAATATCGCTCATGCGTTCGGCCAGCACCGGGAACATGGCCAACGCGGCTTCGAATACCCCGGCATCGGGCTTGCCGCGTGGCTTGACGCCTGAGCCGAGAGCGAGGTTCTCACTCACCCGCATCCCCGCAAATAACTGCCGCCCCTCCGGCACATGCGCAATGCCGCGTCGCAGGCGTTCGGCGGTGGGCAACGCGTTGATGCGCACACCATCCCACAGAATTTCGCCAGAAATCGGCGTGATCAGGCCGGAGATGGTTTTGGCGAGGGTGGATTTGCCGGCACCATTGGCGCCGATCAGCGTGACGATCTCGCCCGCGCTGACCGACAGGCTGATCTCGTGCAGCACCGCGCCCACGCCGTAGCCTGCCGAAATGGCGCGCAGTTCGAGGCTCATGCCGCCTCCTGCCCGAGATAGGCGGCGATAACACGTTGATTGGCCTGAATTTCTGCGGGTGGCCCCGAGGCGATCATCCGCCCGGCTTCCAGCACAATCACCTGATCGGCGATGGTCATGACGAGAGACATGTTGTGCTCCACCACCATCACCGTCACCCCACAGGCCTGGATGGCGCGCAGCAGGGCGGCGAGTTCGGCGGTTTCGGTGTCGTTCAACCCCGCTGCCGGTTCGTCGAGCAGCAGCAGGCGCGGCTGGGCCATGAGGGCGCGGATGACTTCGAGCAGTTTCTGTGCGCCCATCGGCAGATCGGTGGCGGGGCGCTGCGCCTGATCGGCCAGCCCCACCAGATCGAGCAGCGCCATTGCGCGTTCGGCAAGTTGGCGCTCCTCCCGGCGCTGTCCGGGTAGCCAGAGGAATTGCGAGGCGATGCCATGCCGCAACAGCCGATGTCGCCCGGCCAGCGCGTTCTCCAGCACCGTCATGCCGGGAAACACGCGGGCGGTTTGGAAGGTGCGGATGACGCCCAGCCGCGCAATGGCCGAGGGGCTGAGGCCGCGCAGTTCCACGCCATCGAACTTCACCGAGCCGGAATCGGATGGGAAGAGATTGGTGATAAGGTTGAACAGCGTGGTCTTGCCCGCGCCATTCGGACCGATCAGCGCGGTGAGGGAGTGCGAGGCGACGTTGAACGACACGTCTTGCGTTGCCAACAGACCGCCAAAGCTTTTCTTGAGATTGCGGATCTCCAGCGTGCTCATGCGCCGGTTCTCCGAGGGAGCAGGCGAAGGGCGATGCCGAACATCCCCTGCGGCAAATACAGCGCGCAGCCGGCGAGCAGCGCGCCGCTGGCCAGGGTTTTGTAGATTGCCAAGGGTTGGAACAGCGTCGGCAAAATGGTGATCAGTGCGGCGCCGAATAGCGGGCCGATCAACGTGCCCTCACCGCCGATGACCAGCATCGACACCAGTTCGAGCGAGCGCGGCGCGCCCACCATTTCTGGCGCGAGGAAGTGGAACTGAAAGGCGTAGAGCGAGCCGGAGAGTGCGGCCAGCATCGCTGAGATCGCGAACGCCACCATTTTGCAGCCAACCACGTTCACGCCCAATGCGGCGGCGGCCAGCGGATCGGTGCGGATTGCCTGCAATGCGCGGCCAAAGCCCGAGCGCATCGCACCAGCCACCGAGATCAGCACAATCACCACAAGGGCGAGCACGGTGTAATACATCCGCGCAGGGGTATCGAGATCCAAGCCGAACAACTCCAGGCCAGGAATGCCCACCATGCCGGATGGGCCGCCGGTGATGTCGTCAAACCCCACTGTGCAGCTATCGATCAGCAGGCCGAATGCGAGCGTGGCGAGGGCCATATACAGCCCGCGCAGTCGTAGTGTGACGCCCGCCAGCACCAGTGCGGCGGCGAGGGCGAAGAGCATTCCCATGCCAATGGCTGGCAGCGCCTGCCATTCCTGCGCGGTGATGAGATATGATGACGTGTAGCCACCCAGCGCCATGAACCCGGCCTGCCCGAGGCTGATCTGCCCGGCATAGCCCATCAGCATGTCTTGGCCGATCAGCGCCACATAGAGGATCAGCGTGATGATCAACGCGCTCAGCAAACCATTGCTCAACACATAAGGTGCGCAGAGTGCCACCAGCAGCGCCAGCGCAGCAACGCGCCACGCTGCCTTGGCGGAGATCCGCGTGACGTGCTGCCACACGCGGGCTTCGTCACGCACGTCACTGCGCCTTACAACACCGGCCCGGATCAGCCCAGCCGGACGGACGATCAGCACCAGCAGCAGCAAACCGAGCGACAGCGCGTTGCTGAACAGCGACGACACGTAAGCCGTGCCAAGCTGGTTCACGAGGCCGAGCAGCAGCCCGCCCGCAATCGCGCCGGGAAACGAGGCGATGCCGCCGATGGCCACCGCGATGAAACCTGAGATGGTGAGCAGCCGCCCGGTGTCGAATTCGAGCGCGATGGCAGGGGCGACCACGATGCCCGCCACCGCACCGATGGCTCCGGCCAGGGCGAAGGCGAAGAGTTGCAGGCGCGGCACGTCCACCCCGGTCAGCCGCGCGGCCATCGGGTTCTCGGCACACGCGCGTAAGGCTTGGCCGAGGCGGGTTTTCATCAGCATCCAGCCCAGGCCGATGATCACCAAGATCGCCACGCCAATCACCCACACGCCCTGCGTCTGCACCAAAATCCCGCCCAGCCGCCACGGTCGCTCGCCGGAGAATGGCGGCAGCGCGTAAGGCTGGCTGCCCCACACCACCAGGACGAGCCCCTCGAACAAGGTGAGCATGCCGGCGGTCATCATCAGCATGTTGGAGTTGGTCAGGCGCGTGAGGCCCGGCACAAACAGCACACTGCCTGCGATGCCTGCCAGCAACGTGGTGATCACCACCGCGAGGCTTGCTGCCAGCGGCACCGGCAGATGTGCCTCGACTTGCAGCGAATAGGTGATCAACGCACCCAGCGTGCAGAACGCGCCTTGGGCAAGGTTGATCACCCCGGTGACGCGGAACACCAGCGAGAAGCCAAGCGCGAGCAGGGCATAGATGCTGCCCTGCAACACGCCACCGAGGAATATCTGGATGAAGCTGTTCATGCCGTTATGGCGTCATTGCCACGGTTATTCCGCCAGTCCACGCGCCCCGCTCTGCGGCACCCACGCATGCGCCGCACGGTCCCATTTCGACACGATCACCGCATCTTCAGACAAGCCGCGCTGGGCGGAGGCGCTGTAATCATAGGTGCCGTTCACCGCCGTGTAGCCCTTCAGCGCCAGCAACTTGTCACGCACTTGCTCAGCGGTGGGATTCGGGCCGAGTTCGGTGAGCACATGGGCGATGATCCGCGCCGGATCCCAGCCAAGCGTGCTGGCGGAATCTGGTGCGTCATGCGCGTCGGCGTAGAGCTTGAAGAATGGCGCATGCGCTGCCTCCAGCGCCGAACCTGGCTTGGCCGTCATCCAGGACGAGGTGGGGATATACAACTCTTTGGGCAGGAAATCGGCGTATTGGTCCATTTGCGCATAGGTCATGTTGCCATTGGTGGTTGCCACCGGAATGTCGAGGCCGGTGGCAGCAATCGCCTTGAACACCGTGGCGATCGGCCCGCCGGTGGACCATGCAATCAGCGCCTGCGGATTGGCTTGCTTGATCCGCTCAATCTGGGCTGAGGCACTCACATCACCCGGATTGAACCGGCCATCGCCGACAATAGCGATGTCCTTGTTCTCCGGCAGCGCGAAAATTGCGCGGATGTTGCGCTCCGCATCTTGGCCAGACGCATCGGTGGAGGTGATCAGGCCGAAGCGGGTGATCCCTTTCAGCCGCCAGAACCGGATCATTGAGGCGGCGAGATCGCGGGTGTCCACCCCGGAGGTGAAGACGTAGCCGCCGGCTGCCGGGTGAATGCCCGGCGAGAGGCAGTAATCCACCGGCCCGTTCTTCACCAGCGGGGAGATGGCGTTGCAGACTGCCACCAGCGACGGGCCGATGATGACCGGCGGGTTTTTCGCCTTCAATTCGGTGAGCAATTGCACCCCGTTTTGCGGCACGGTCTGATCATCATGAAACACGAAATGGATCGGCGCTTCCTTGATCGTGCCCGCCGCGATGGCACCCTCAAGCCGGATCAGCGCGGTTTGCTGCGCCTTGCCGAGGAATGCGCCGGAGCCAGTGAGCGGCAAAATCACGTCCACATCGGTGGCAGCCGCAAAATTGGGTGCAGCGATGATCGCGGCGCACAAGGCCAGCGCGGCCAAATTGATTGGCTTCATGG
>CAIZGT010000658.1 GCA_903932545.1 uncultured Rhodospirillales bacterium | reverse complement strand
GGCTTCCTACATCTCGGTCCCGTATAAAGACGCCTTCGCCTTTGCCATGTTGCTGATGTTCCTGATGGTTCGGCCACAGGGGTTGTTCGGCGAAAAGATTGCGGAGAAGGCTTGAACATGGCCGTCAACCTCGCCTTTGCCCGTGCGACGCGCGGCGTTCCGCAAGCCATGATCGCCGCTGTGGCGGTGGTGGCTTTGGCTTATCTGCTGCCGGCAGAGGGCTATTACCTCAACATCCTGATGCAAGCCGTCACCTACGCCATCGCCGTCTCGGGGCTGGTGGTGGTGCTGGGCTATTGCGGTCAAATCTCCATTGCGCAGGCGGCGTTCTTTGGTCTTGGTGCCTATGGCGTGGCAATTGGGACAGTGGATTTCGGATTGGGCTTCTTTCCGGCTTGGCTCTGCGGCGTGGCGGCGGCGGGGTTACTGGGGTTAATCCTCGGCGTCGGCTCGCTGCGGCTGGGCGGGCATTATCTGGCGATGGTGACGATCAGCTTTCAGCAGATTCTCACGCTGTTTCTCACCAACTGGATCGAATTCACCCACGGCCCCGACGGTATTCGCGACATTCACCGCCCCGCCCTCGGCCCGATCAGCTTTGCCGGTGGGCATGCGTTCCTGGCGTTGTGCATGGTGGTGCTGGTGATTGTGACGTTGGCGGTCTGGCGGCTGAAAACCGGCAGACTGGGGCGCGCCATGCAGGCAGTGCGTGACAACGAACTCGCGGCCGGCACCTGCGGCATCAATGTTTTCGCCACCAAGGTGATTGCGTTCGGGCTGTCTGCCGTGCTCGGCGGTATTGGTGGCGGGCTGTTTGCCGGTGGCTTCCAGTATATCTCACCCGACCAGTTCACCTTCGGCGAGAGCATCGTGCTGCTGACGATGGCCCTGTTGGGCGGTGTGCAATCGCCGTTCGGCTCGCTGATCGGCACGCTGGTGTTGGTGATTTTGCCGGAATGGCTGCGCTTTCTGAAGCAGGTTTATCTTGCGGTTTATGGTGCCGCCGTGATCCTGATCATGGTGTTCCTGCCCGATGGCCTGTGGGGGCTGATGCTGGACCGCGTCCGCCTACGCGCCAAACCGATCACCGGCGCAGTGCCGGATCTGCCTCTGCTGGGACAAACGGGGCATGAGAGCACAGAAATCGTGCTCAAGATTGACGGCTTGGCCAAGCATTTCGGCGGCTTGAAGGCGCTGGATGGAATCAGCTTGGCTGTCCGCCGTGGCTCAGTGCATGCGCTGATCGGGCCGAACGGTTCGGGCAAGAGCACGTTCATCAACGTCATTACCGGGCTATATAAGCCCACCGCTGGCAAGGTCACGTTTGCGGGCCACGACATCACCCATCTCGCCCCGCATCTGCGCAACCGCGCGGGCTTGGCGCGCACCTTCCAGAATATCCGGGTGTTTCGCGGCATGACGGTGCTGGAGAATGTGATGGTGGGCGCTGAACGCCCCGGCAACGATATCGCTGAGGATGCAGCCAAGGTGGTAGAGCGCGCACTGGCCGCGCTGGATTTCGTCGGACTTCGCGGCGATGCGCATCGTGATGTCGGCGCGCTGTCGTATGGTCATCAACGCTACGTGGAGATCGCCCGCGCGCTTGCGGCCAGCCCGCAAATGTTGCTGCTCGATGAGCCGGCAGCGGGGCTGAACCTGACCGAGAAGCACGAACTTGGTGAGTTGCTGCGCCGCCTCAAAGGCCACGGCCTGACGATCCTGATCATCGACCACGACATGAAGCTGGTGGAACAGGTGGCCGACCACATCACCGTGCTGAATTTCGGCCGCCGCATCGCGGACGGCTTGCCGCAGAACGTGCTGCAAGAGCCGGATGTGATCGCCGCTTATCTCGGGGAGCCCGCAAATGTCGCTGCTTGAGATTGAAGGCCTCACCGCCCGTTACGGCGCTGCGGATGTGCTCAAAGGCCTGAATTTGTCGGTCGGCGAGGGTGAGATTGTGGCGTTGCTCGGGGCAAACGGCGCAGGCAAAAGCACCACGTTGCGCGCAATCTCCGGCCTCGTGCCGCATATCTCCGGCAGCATAAAACTCGCCGGTCAGTCGTTGGTGGGGATGAAAACCGAGGCCATCGTGCGCTTGGGTGTCAGCCATGTGCCGGAAGGTCGGCGGGTGTTTCCCGGGCTGACGGTGCAGGAGAATATCGTCCTCGGGGCCTCCAACCGCAAAGGCATCGCACGTGCCGAAATGGTGCGCGAAGTGGACGAGAAATTCGACTTGTTCCCCGACCTGGTGCGCCTGCGCAATGCACTCGGCTGGACGCTGTCGGGCGGGCAGTTGCAGATGGTGGCGCTCGCACGCGGTTTGATGGCCAAGCCGCGCGTGTTGCTGCTGGATGAGCCGTCGCTCGGCCTCGCCCCGCTGATTGTGCAGCAGGTGTTCCGCATCATCGCCGAAATCCGCAAGCGCGGCACCACGGTGTTGCTGGTGGAGCAGAACGCCAACATGGCGCTGTCTGTGGCCGATCGCGGCTATGTGCTGGAGACCGGCACGCTGCTGGTGCAGGGCAAGCCGGAGGAACTATGGAATGACCCACAGGTTCGCGCGGCCTATCTGGGTGGGCACGCGAAGGCGAGTTAAAACGGTCTGTCGCCGCATACCGTCACGCGCACGCCGGTGCGGGTGGCGGGGAAATAATCCCAGATCGCCTGATGCTGTGCGGCGCGGTTGTCCCAGAATGCCACCGAGTTCTGTTGCCAGCGGAAGCGGCAGGCGAATTGCGGGGTTTGGATGTGCTGGAACAGGTATTCTAGCACCGCGTCACTCTCGTCGCTGCTCAACTCCACAATCCGCGCGGTGAAGAACGAGTTGACGTAAAGCGCCTTGCGTCCCGTCACCGGATGGGTGCGGATCACCGGATGCGTGGCTTTCGGATAAACCCGCCCGGCATCTTGCGCGCCGTAGCGGCCGCGGTAGAGCAGTTCGCCATCGTGCAATGCAGTAAGGCCGGAGAGGAAGGCTTGCATCGGTGGCGAGAGAGTCTCGAATGCGGTGTACATGTTGGCGAACATCGTATCGCCTCCCACCTCCGGCAGCGTGTGGATGCGCAGGATGGAGCCCATCGGCGGCTCATCTTCGCATGACACATCCGAATGCCAGCGCTCGCCGTTGGCATAGGTGGATTTTGCATCTGCGTGGATGATCATCGCTTCGGGTAATCCAGGCAGCGAGGGCGCTGCGGGGTGGATATGTAACTTGCCGAAATGCCGCCCGAACGCGATTTGCTGTTCGGCGGTGATGTTCTGGTCGCGGAAAAAGATCACCAGATGATCCATCAGCGCCTGATGGATGGTGCCAAATGTGGCTGCATCCATCGGCTCCGCGAGATCAACGCCAAAGATTTCAGCGCCGATTTTGGGCGTGACCGGGCGGATTTCGATGCGGTTGCTGCTCATCTCAGCTCCCTCCGCCCGCATAGATTTCGGGGAAGAACAGCTCCTTCCAATCCGCCGCCTGGGTGGAAACTGCGCCGGTTTGGTGCATGAAATGGGCGAATTTCAGCACTTGCTTGGGCTGCATCGTCCAATCATTCTCGGGCTTGGCGACGATCTCGGCCACGCGCTCCAGTGGAATTTTCGAGTGCTCGTTGCGCACATAAAGCTCAGCCGCTTTCTTCGGGTCCGCCGCGATCAGCTTCTGCGCGCGATCGAGTGCGGCCAGGAACGCTGCATAGGTTTTTGGATGTGCATCGTGATAGGCCGTTGTGGCCCACACCGCGTTGAACGTATGCGGCCCGCCCAGCACGTCGTAACTGTTCAGCACCGTGTGAATGCGGGGGTCGAGCAGTTCTTCATACATGAAGGGTGCTGACGTGAAGTGCGCATTGATCTCGGATTTGAAGCTCATCAGTGCCACCTGCGCATCCGGATGGCCGAGGGAGACGGTGATGGGGTCAAATTTGGCAAAATTTGCCATGCCGAATTCTTTGGCCGCCGCCATTTGCATCACAATTGCCTGGATCGTCACCTTCACCGCGGGCAATGCGATTTTGTCGGTTTCGGTGAAATCGTGCAGCGCGTGCACCTTCGGATTGCTGGTATTGAGCCAGATCGGCATCGCATTCAGCGTGGCAACACCGCGCACTTTGAGGTTGTTGCGGGTTTTGCCCCAGATGGTGAGCATTGGCCCCACGCCACCGGAGGCGAATTCCAGATTGCCGGAAATCAGCGCGTCGTTGATCGACGCGCCGTTGGAGATGGTGAGGAATTGTACCTCCAAATCCAGCCCGCGCGCTTTTCCCTCCGCTTCGAGCAGATGTTCTTCCTGCATCACAATCAGTGGCAGGTAGGACACGCCGAACTGCTTGGCGACGCGCACGGTTTCGGCGTGGGTTTGGGCTGCGAATAGCAGGGTTACACCCGCCAAAATTTGGCCAAATCGTTTCACCATATCCTCCGTTTTTGGTTTCTTGCAAAGCGTCATGCGCCGTGTGGCATGCGGTCAGACTGCGGAAATGTCAGCCACCGCCTCCGGCATAAATCTCCGGAAAGAACATCTCTTTCCAATCCGTCGCATCTGCGGCCACGGCGCCGGTTTGGTGCATGAAGCGGGCGAATTTCAGCGATTGCTTGGGCTGCATCGTCCAGTCATTTTCCGGCTTGGCGATCATCTCGGCCATACGCTCAACCGAAACTTTGCCCTTCTCACTGCGCACATAGATCTCGGCCGCCTTGTGTGGATCAGAGGCAATCAGCTTCTGCGCACGGTCGAGTGCCGCTAGAAACGCCGCATAGGTTTGCGGGTGGGCATCGTGGTAGGCGGTGGTTGCCCAGACCGCGCTGTAGGTATGCGGCCCGCCGAGCACGTCGTAGCTGCTCAGCACGGTGTGAACGCGCGGGTCGAGCAACTCCTCATACATGAAGGGTGCTGTGGTGAAATGCGCGTCGATTTCGGACTTAAAGCTTAATAACGCCGTTTGCGCGTCGGGATGGCCGAGCGAGACGGTGATCGGGTCGAATTTGGCAAAGCTCGCATCGCCGAATTCCTTGGCCGCCGCCATTTCCAACACCACCGCCTGGATCGACACCTTCACCCCCGGCACCGCGATTTTGTCGGTTTCGGTGAAGTCGTGCAGCGCGTGAACCTTGGGGTTGCTGGTGTTGAGCCAAATCGGCGTGGCGTTCAGAGCCGCCACACCGCGCACTTTGAGGCTGGTGCGGGTTTTGCCCCAGATCGTGATCATCGGCCCGATCCCGCCCGAGGCAAATTCCAGATTGCCGGACAGCAGCGCGTCGTTGATCGGAACGCCGTTGGACATGGTGAGGAACGTCACGTCCAAATCCAGGCCGCGCGCGCGGCCCTCGGCTTCCAGCAGGTGCTCGTCCTGCATCACAATCAGCGGCAGGAAGGCCACGCCGTATTGCTTGCCGATGCGCACGGTCTCGGCCTGCACCTGGGGCGTGATCAATATCGCAGCAGCGGCCAGGATGTGGCTCACCAGAATGTGGCTCAGTCTGCTCACGGCGCCCTCCGGTTCTTCTTTTTTCCGAGAGGCTAGTGCGCGCGAGGGGGAGCGGTCAAACCTTTCGCGGGGAGGGGCGCCAATCGGGCGGTGCCATCTCAAAACCGGCGAATTGGAATGCCGGCGATACGGTGCAGGTGACGAGGCTCCACGCGCCCCGGCTGGTGGCGGCCTGCCACTGGCCGGGCGGGACCACGAATTGCAGGCTTTCACCCACAGCGAGATCAGGGCCGAGATAATGCGCCGAGGCGTCATGGCCATTCGGCGAGATCGAGAGCACCAAAGGCGCGCCCGCCTGCCAAATCCACAATTCGGACGCATCAACCCGATGCCAATGGCTGAACTGGTCGAGGGCCAGCAGGAACAATATGGCGGTGCCTGCCCCACGCGACCCATCATCCGGCATATCGCGCCAAGTTTCGCGATAGAAGCCGCCCTCGGGATGCGGTTGCAATCCGAGGGCCGCCACCACGCGATCCGCTGGCAGCGTCGGATCGCGCAGGTTGATCATGGCTTCGGCTTGGTGCTGGCGATGAACGGCAGCAAGCCGAACTTGGCAAACCATGCATTGAGCTTCGGATGCCCCTCGCGCCACGGCTCTTCGCTGAAGCGGAGGGTAAGATAGCCGAGCGCACAGGCCACGGCGATCGTGCCGACATTGGCGGTCTGGGACAACTCCATGCCCTCCAACTCATCAAGTGCGCGGGCAACAGCCATTGTCTGGCGCGCCATCACGGCGTTCCGCGCCTCTTCAGCCGGGCGCATCACCTCCATGCGGCGACCAACGGCTGCGTCCATAATGCCATCAGCCAAGGCTTGCAGACGCAGAACCTCGAAGCGGGCGCGGCCGGAGATTGGAAAGAGTTGGATGTCGCCGCCCAGGCTGTCGAGATATTCAACAATCACCCGGCTATCGAACAGCGAGAGGCCATCGTCCGCGACCAAGCAGGGAATTTTGCTCAGCGGGTTCATCGCCAGCAATTCAGGCGGTGAAACATGCGGATTGGTGGGCAGCAACTCGATGCGCGATTCAAACCCCAAGGCCAGCGCGCAGGCATAGACTTTCCGCGCATAGGGGCTGGTGGGGGAGTAGAAGAGTTTCATCGGATTTCCTCAGAATTTGTTTTTGGCCTCACGCAACCGGGCGAGGCTCGCCACATCCGGTGCACGCAAGAACGGATTGCACGCCAGCTCATCGCCCAGGCGTGATGGGATCGTGGGTTGGCCATTCGCGCGCAGTTCATCGACATGCTTGGCGAAGGCAACAAGGGCCGCATTGCCGGGGTCGGCATGCAGCGAGAAACGGGCGTTGGCCTGCGTGTATTCGTGGCCACAACACACCAGCATGTCTGCCGAAAGGGCCGCGAATTTCGCCAGCGAGGCGAACATATCCGCCGCTGTGCCTTCCAGAAATCGCCCACAGCCGAGGCTGAACAGGGTGTCACCGCAGAGCAGGATATGGTCTTGCGCGAAGTGATAGGCGATATGGCCGATGGTGTGGCCCGGCGTTTCGATCACATTGGCCCGCGCGTTGCCGACCGAGACGATATCGCCCTCAACCACCGCCTGATCCAGATGTGGCAGGCGATGCGCATCGGCTTTTGCCCCGATCACTTTTGCGCCAAATCGCTGCTGGATCGGCTCAACGGCGGCGATATGGTCACCGTGGTGGTGGGTGATCAGAATAAGATCCAACCTGCCGCCCTCCGCCTCAATCGCCGCGACAACCGGCGCTTCCTCGGCCGGATCGACGATGGCGGTGATGCCGGTTTCGCTGCATTTCAGCAGGAAGGCGTAATTGTCTTGCAGGATCGGGATGGTGCGAAGGATCAGCATGGCTCTGGTTTAGCACTCCAAGGTTTGCCCGCAAGTGAGGGCGCTGTGCGAGCGGCACAAGGGTGGTAGAAGGACGCATGACCACCGACGCGCATCTTCTCAGCCAATTCTACGCCTCGGCTCAAGGGGCGGTGGTAACGCGATTGTTGCGCGCTCGCTTGGCAGAGATCTGGCCGGATATGGCGGGGAAATCCGTGCTGGGTGTGGGCTACACCGGCCCCTATCTGCGCTCGTATCTCGCCCCTGAGCAGGCCGCGCGCTGTATCGGCGTCACACCGGCGCAATATGGGCCGGCCCGTTTTCCGATTGGATTTCCCAGCCTGTCCTGCATTGCCGAGGAAGATCGGCTGCCGTTTCCCGATCTGAGTTTTGATCGCATTCTGCTGATTCACGGCCTGGAAGCTGCAGAGAATGTGCGGCGTTTGTTGCGGGAGGTTTGGCGGGTGATGAAGGATGATGGCCGATTGCTGGTTGTCGCCCCCAATCGGCGCGGGATGTGGGCCTATGTTGAATCAACCCCGTTCGGGCAGGGGCAACCCTATTCCCCCGGCCAGATCGGCCGCCTGTTGCGCGCCGGTTTCTTCCGGGTTGAACATCGCGACACCGCACTTTACGTGCCGCCCTCGCGATTGCGGGTGATGTTGCGCTCAGCCCCGATATGGGAGCGCGGGGGGCGAATGCTCACGCCGCAATTGGCCGGGGTAACGATCACCGAGGCCACAAAGGATCTCTACAACGTCGTCCCGCTCGGCGCCGCCTTAGCCCGCCGGGTTGTGGTGACAGAGACGGGCTGATCTGTCCGTGGCGCGCTGG
>CAIZGT010000657.1 GCA_903932545.1 uncultured Rhodospirillales bacterium | reverse complement strand
TTGCCGTGGTCAACGTGGCCAATCGTGCCAATGTTGCAATGCGGCTTGTTACGCTCAAACTTAGCCTTTGCCATTTCGTCAATCCGTCTCTGTTCAATAAGGCCTACGACAAGAAACTCGGTCCAATGGAGCGGGTGACGGGGATCGAACCCGCACTGCCAGCTTGGAAGGCTGGTACTCTACCATTGAGTTACACCCGCGCCGAGAAGCCCCAGGGCTTCGACTGCATGCATCATATCATCTGAGGGAGGTGGTGGAAGGGGTTGGATTCGAACCAACGTAGGCGTACGCCAGCGGATTTACAGTCCGCCCCCTTTAGCCGCTCGGGCACCCGTCCAACAGGCGGCGGAGGTAATCCCAACAGGATGGCGCTGTCAACGCGATCTCGCGTTTCTTTCGCAGGTTGTGTCCGTTTTCTGGCCTGTGTTTGTCGCGGACGTGGGAGAAGGCTATAGCAGGCTATGCGCTCTTCATCTCCCCCGCCCGGCGGTCGTCCGCCCGGCAAGAAACCTTATCGTCCCGGCGGCCCCCGCCCCTCCACCCCCCGTTCGCCGGAAGAGGCGCGCAAAGGGGGCAAGGATTTCGGCAAGCCGCGTGACGGCCAACGCACTGCGCCGCGCGGTGATGCGGCCGCAGTGCCCGCGAAAGTGCCGGAACGCCAACGTGCGCCAGATCGCCCGGTTCTCACCTTGGCCGCCAAGCCCGCGCCGGTGCAGACCGAGCGCGCGCATGAGGATCGCGTGCAAAGTGAGCGCCCGCACGGGAAGCGTCGCCCATTTGTGCCGAATCGAAAGCCGCGCGATGACGGGCCGCAGCATGACCCGGATCAGCCGAAAGGCACGATTTGGCTCTACGGCCTGCATCCGGTGGCCGCAGCGTTGCAAAACCCTCATCGCCGCCTGCGCCGATTGCTGATCACCGAGGAGGCCGAAGTGACGTTGGCGGGGATGATAGGCCGCCCTTGGCCGATTTCCTCCGAGACCACCGACCGGGCGCGAATCGATCAGTTGCTCGGCCGTGATGCGGTGCATCAGGGCGTGGCGCTGCTGGCGGATCCGTTGGGCTCGCCGGGATTGACGCAGGTGCTTGAACAGCGGCCCGGCCCGGTGCTGGTGCTCGACCAGGTGAACGATCCGCGCAATATCGGTGCGATTTTGCGCTCGGCTTTGGCGTTTGGCGCGTGCTGCGTGATCACGCAGGATCGCAATGCGCCGGATGAGAGCGGGGCGCTGGCGAAGGCCGCCTCGGGCGCATTGGAACGGATGCCGCTGCTGCGCGCGGTGAACATTGCCCGCACGTTGGTGGCGTTGAAGGCCGCCGGGTGCTGGTGCATCGGGCTGGATGCCTCGGGCGCGCCACTCTCCGGCAAGGAACTGGCACAACGCCGCGTGGCGCTGGTGATGGGCAGTGAGGGCGAAGGATTGCGCCGCCTGACGCGTGAGACATGCGATGAATTGGTTGGCATCCCAATGCCGGGCAGTGCGGGCACCGCGCTCGACAGCCTCAACGTGTCGGCGGCGGCGACGGTGGCGTTGTACGAATTGTCGCGGAAATAGCGTTCAGTCATTTGGCGTTAACCAACAGGCGGTAGGTTTGCGCTATCGCCCGCGCGATTGCGGGGCTCATCCTGCCAGAACGGCTCCATAGGGAAGACCCCCGATGATCCGAGACTGGCACGCTCTGTCTGACGACATGCAACTGGTGCTGACGCAACAGGCTTTGTTGCGCGCGGCGGAGACCATCGCGCAACAGGCCGAATTGCTGGCGCTTGAAATGGATAGTGGCAATCTGCGCGACCGCGGCGGCCCCGACGCGCTGCGCCTGCTTGCCGCCGTGGTGCGGGTGAGCGGATGCGACAACGTGGCGGGGCATGCGTAAAGCGGGACACGCACATGGCGGGTTGTGGACCCGCCATGTGCGGTTGTGTTAGACTGTTAGAAAATCTGGCACTGAGAGATAGCGTTCACCAGTGTCGTAATTGAAGCCGAGCACGCGCGAACCTGCGGGAAGTTCCGGCAGTTTCTGAGCGATCGCGGCGAGGGTTGCACCAGAGGAGATGCCAACCAGCAGGCCTTCGAGGCGCGCTGAGCGGCGGGCATATTCACGGGCGGCTTCGGCCTCAACCTGGATCACGCCATCGAGCAACGAGGTGTCGAGATTGACTGGGATGAAGCCCGCGCCGATGCCCTGGATCGGGTGCGGTGACGGAGCCCCGCCAGAGATCACGGGGGAGAGCGTGGGTTCGACGGCGAAGATTTTGGTGTTCGGGAATTTTGCCTTCAGCACACGCGCCACCCCGGTGAGATGCCCGCCGGTGCCCACCCCGGTGATCACCGCGTCCACACCCTCGGGAAAGTCGGCAAGAATTTCCTGGGCGGTGGTGGCGGCATGGATCGCCGGATTGGCGGGATTGTTGAATTGCTGCGGCATCCAGGCACCCGGTGTTTGGGCCACAAGTTCCTCGGCGCGGGCGATGGCACCCTTCATGCCTTTCTCACGCGCGGTGAGATCGAAGGTGGCACCGTAAGCCTGCATCAGATAGCGGCGCTCGACAGACA
>CAIZGT010000656.1 GCA_903932545.1 uncultured Rhodospirillales bacterium | reverse complement strand
TTCAGCCCCTTGGGGGCCATGTCCATCTCGATATCGGTGGAGAACCCCCATTTATAGCCGCCTTCCGAAAGGGCTGCGACGGTGTCGAGGGTTTCGTTGTCGATGGTATCAGACATATTCGTTCCTACTCGGCCGGAATCAGGGTGCGCAGAAAGGCAGGGATGCCAGCCTCGCGCATGTCGGCTAGTGAGATCGCGGAAAGTGCTTGGCTGATCGCATCGTTGACCAGATCCCAGCGCCCCTTCACCGCACATTGGCTGCGCACATCGCAGCCGCTGAGGGAGCCTTCAACACAGGCAGTGAGCGCAATCGGGCCGTCCACGGCGGCGATCACTTCAGCAATCGAGATCGCCTCAATCGGGCGCTGCAACCGATAGCCGCCGCGTGCGCCACGTGTGGAGGTGACCAGACCAGCCAAGCTGAGTGCCTTTAGCACCTTGGCCACCGTCGGCTCCGGCACGCCGGTCGCCACCGCGAGCGAGGGCGAGGTTTGGAGCGAGGCCTCAGACGCATCCGCATCAGCGGCGAGGCGAACCATCACCACCACAGCGTAATCAGCGAGTTTGGAGACGCGCAACATGGCTCATACACCCTAACCGGACCCACATGGTCCTGATTGATCAATTGGGCAATCTGTCCGCCCACGTCAAGGCTTGCATGCGCGTCTTCCTGCGCGACGATGCAGAGCCGATCTTCATGTGAGACATTCATGCATGCATTTTGCAGCGTATTTCCCATTTTTCGTTGATTTTTTACAGAAATTGCATGCACTATGCATTATGTTGCATGCAAATGCAGGGGTTTTGGGGGGAAACGCATGTCCGATCACAAAATGCCTCAGGTGAATCAACGCTTCGCCCGACCCGATTGGCCGATGAATGCATGGTATGCCGCCGCGTGGGACGTGGAGGTGAAGCGCGCCTTGCTGCCGCGCCAGATTGCTGGGCGCAAAATCGTGCTCTATCGCCGCCAAGATGGCGCGCCAGCAGCACTCAACGATGCGTGCTGGCACCGCCTGTTGCCGCTGAGCATGGGCAAGCTGGACGGGGACCATGTGGTTTGCGGCTATCACGGCCTGCAATATGACAGCCATGGCCGCTGCACCCACATGCCGAGCCAGGAGACGATCAACCCCGCCGCCCGCGTGCCCGCGCTGCCGGTGGTCGAGAAGCACCGCTATGTCTGGGTCTGGCCGGGTGATCCGGCACTCGCTGACCCGGCGTTGATCCCTGATATGCACTGGAATCATCACCGGGATTGGGCCGCTGATGGCCGCTCGATCCGGGTTGCCTGCAACTACAAGCTGGTGCTCGACAATCTGATGGACCTCACGCACGAAACCTTCGTGCATGCCTCCTCCATCGGCAACGCAGCGGTGGCCGAAGCGCCGTTCACCACCACGCATGGGCCGAACATGGTGGAAGTGGCGCGCTGGATGCACGCGATTGAGCCGCCGCCGTTCTGGTCCAACCAGTTGTTCCGCAAATCGGGCAAGCGGTTTGACCGCGTGGATCGCTGGCAGATCATCCGCTTCGAAGCGCCGTGCACCATCACCATCGATGTCGGCGTCGCCCCCGCTGGCACCGGCGCGCCGGAGGGGGACCGCAGCCAGGGCGTGAACGGCTTCGTGCTCAACACGATCACGCCGGTCACCGAGACCACCTGCGATTATCACTGGGCGTTCGCACGCAACTATCTGCTCACCGAGCAATCCCTCACCACCGAACTTCGCGAAGGCGTGGCGGGGATTTTCCGGGAGGATGAGTTGATCCTCGAAGCTCAGCAAAAGGCGCTGGATGAGAACCCAGGCAAGGCGTTCTACAACATCAATATCGATGCGGGCGCTGTGTGGTCGCGCAAGCTGATCGACGCGATGGTGGATCGGGAACGCGCCCCCAGGATGGCGGCGGAATGAGCGACGACGCCCGCTCCCCCCAACTCCTCCGCGCCGTGATGCTCCTCCGCGCCAAGCTCCTCGCCGGGGAATTTCCAGCGGGCGAGCGCGTGGCCGAACTCACCCTCGCCCCAGCGCTCGGCGTCTCACGCACGCCGCTGCGGCTCGCCCTTGGCGTGCTCGAACATGAGGGATTGTTGCGCACCTTGCCCGGTGGCGGCTTCGTGGTGCGCGATTTCACCGCCGCCGACATCGAAGACGCCATCGAGTTGCGCGGCGTGCTGGAAGGCACCGCCGCCCGCCTTGCCACCGAACGCTGGACCAACCCGCGCCAACTTGCCCGGCTGACGCATGCTGTCGCCACGATGGACACGCTGATGGCGGCCGACGCGTTCGACTTCGCCGGATACGTCGCCGAAAACGAACGCTTCCACGCAGCTTTGCTCGACCTCGCACAATCCTCCATGCTCAGCCGCGCGATGGCGCAGGCCACCGCCCTGCCCTTCGCCT
>CAIZGT010000655.1 GCA_903932545.1 uncultured Rhodospirillales bacterium | reverse complement strand
CTGAAGCCGATTGTGGTGATCAACAAGATCGACCGCCAAGATGCGCGCGCCGACGAAGTTCACAACGAGATTTTTGACCTCTTCGCCTCGCTCGACGCGACGGACGAGCAGCTCGATTTCCCAACGCTGTTTGCCTCTGGCCGTCAGGGCTGGGCCGTGGCCTCGCTCGAAGATGAGCGCAAAGATTTGTCGCCGATGTTCGATTTGGTGATGAGCCATGTCTCGCCGCCGGTGTTCGACTATGATGCACCGTTCGCGATGAACGCCTCGATCCTCGATTACGACAACTTCCTTGGCCGCGTGCTGATGGGGCGTATCGAACAGGGTCGCGCCAAGATCAACATGCCGCTGAAGGTGCTGCGCGAAGATGGAACGGTTGTTGAAACCGGCCGTCTGACCAAGCTGATGAGGTTCCGCGGCCTGGAACGCGTGCCGGTGGATGAAGCTGTCGCCGGTGACATTATCGCCGTTGCTGGTCTGTCCGAGAGCACCATTCCGCACACGATTTGCTCGCCCGAAGTGACCACACCACTGCCGTCCATTCCGGTTGATCCGCCGACCTTGGCGATGACTTTCCGCGTGAACGATGGCCCGCTGGGTGGTCGTGAAGGCAAAAAGGTAACGAGCCGCCAGATCCGTGATCGCCTGCTGCGCGAAACCGAAGGCAACGTTGCCATTAAGGTGACGGAATCGAACGAAGCTGACGCATTTGAAGTGGCCGGTCGTGGCGAACTTCAGCTGGGCGTGCTGATCGAGACGATGCGTCGTGAAGGCTTTGAACTCACCATCGGCCGTCCGCGCGTTATCACGCAGACCAACCCGGAGACGGGTGAGCGCGAAGAGCCGATGGAAGACGTGCTGGTTGACGTGGACGAGCCATATTCGGGCGTGGTGGTGGAGAAGATCAGCCGCCGTAAGGGCATGTTGCAAGACATGCGTCCGTCTGGTGGTGGCAAGATTCGCCTGACGTTCCGCATGCCGTCACGCGGCTTGATCGGCTATCATGGTGAGTTTCTGACGGACACGCGCGGCACTGGCGTCATGAACCGCTTGTTCGTGGGCTTTGACACCTGGGCTGGTGCGATGGAAGGCCACCGCAATGGCTCGCTGATTTCGAACTCTGACGGTGAAGCCGTGCTGTATTCGCTGTTCTCGTTGCAGGAACGCGGCACGCTGTTCGTCAACCCGGGTGAGAAAATCTACATCGGGATGATCTTGGGCGAGCATTCGCGCGAGAACGATCTGGATGTGAACGCGGTGCGTGAAAAGAAGCTCACCAACATCCGCGCCGCTGGCAAGGACGAGGCGCTGCTGCTGGTGCCGCCGCGTCGGATGAGCCTCGAACAGGCGCTGGCGTATATTGAAGACGACGAGTTGGTGGAAGTGACGCCGGGTGCGATTCGCATTCGCAAGCGCTTCTTGGACCCACATGAGCGCAAGAAGAACGACCGCGCTTTCTCGGCGGCTTGATATGAATGGGGCGCGAATCCTTCGGGGTTCGCGCCTTTTTCATTTCGTAGGGTGCCAATTCCTGAAGAATTGCACCATGCTCTGCGGCTGAGGTGCAATTCCTTCGGAATCGGCACCCTTCGCAGGGGCAAGAGTTGAAGATGATCGGATTGCTGGGCATCGCCGTGTTGTTGTTGCTCGCTTACGCGCTGAGTGAAAATCGCGCTGTCATCCGGCCACGCACCGTCATTGGCGGGTTGTTGCTGCAACTTGGCCTTGCCATCGTGCTGATCGACTTCCCGCCTGCACGGCATGTGATGCTGGGGTTGAACAATGCGGTTGAGGCCCTGCAAATCGCCACCGATGCGGGAAGCAGCTTCGTGTTTGGCTATCTCGGCGGGGCAAAATTGCCGTTTGCTGAGAGTTTCCCCGGCGGCTCGTTCATTCTCGCCTTCAAAGTGCTGCCGCTGGTGCTGACGATCTCGGCGATCTCGGCGGTGTTGATCCATTGGGGCGTGTTGCAGGCGGTGATGCGCGGGTTTGCGTGGCTGCTGCGTGGCTCGCTCGGCTTGGGCGGGGCGCTGTCGCTGGGGGCTGCGGTGCATGTGTTTGTCGGCATGACCGAAGCGCCGTTGCTGATCCGGCCGTGGCTGGCGCGGATGTCGCGCGGGGAGATTTTCGCGTTGATGTCCTGCGGGATGGCGGGGATTGCGGGCACGGTGATGGTGATTTACGCCGCGATGCTGGG
>CAIZGT010000654.1 GCA_903932545.1 uncultured Rhodospirillales bacterium | reverse complement strand
TGTCATAGCCTGCCTGTTCCCGAGGTGAAAGCATCACCACGACGAAAAATTCCAGTTGAGCGTCTCGCGGTTGCAGCACATGCTTCACACAGACCTTTCACCTCACCCCGGTTTGCGCTAGCACCCGCCGAGCGGAGCAGTGCAACCGGCACGAAAGCGACACTGAATGACCCATGTGATGAAGTCGGATGCGCTACAATCCGAGATGTTGGCCGATGATGAGCAGTTGAACCTCGCAAGCGAGGGGGAGACCGCGAAGAAGGTTCCCAACAAGCTGCTGTTCTTGAAGCGCTGGGCGGCAAACCCGTTGCAGATGGGTTCGATTGTGCCCTCGTCCCCCACGCTGTGCCGCAACGTGGCGCGCCAGATGCGCCGCACGCCGGACCAGTTCGTGATCGAACTCGGTGCCGGCACCGGCGTGATCTCCCGCGCATTGCTCGATACCGGGCTGCCGCCAGAGAAGCTATATGTGGTGGAGATCGTGGCGGATATGGCCGAGCACCTGCGCCGCGTGCTGCCGGGGGTGAATGTGATCTCCGGCGACGCGCGCGAATTGCCGACTCTGCTGCCGGACAATGTGCGCAACAATATCGGCACGGTGGTGTGCGGTATCCCGCTGGTGTTGCTGCCAGTGCCGGAGCAGCGCCGGTTTATTGATGCGATTGAGGCCGTCGCCCCTGGCGTGGGCTTCCTGCATTACAGCTATTGCGCCACTTCGCCGCTGCCCTATCGCAAGCATGCGCTGAGTGCCAAGCGCGAGAGCTGGACGCCGCGCAACTTCCCGCCTGCCTCGGTGTGGCGTTATACGCCGCATCGGTAGTTGAACCCGTCCTTGCGAGTGTTTCGCTCGCAAGGGCGATTTGGTCAGTTCCCGCCCAGATAATCCATCGCCGCCAGCGTGCCGCCCGGCTGATGCGGAACACCGCTGGCGCGCAACCCCATCTCCACGCCGCCAATCACGCCCACCAATTGCAGGGCGGACAGATGGCCGAGATGGCCGATGCGGAAGACGCGGTCCTTTAACTGGCCGAGGCCATTGCCCAGGCTCATATCAAACTTGTCCAAAATCGTCGCACGCAGCCCATCCGCCGAATGCCCCTCGGGCAGACGCACGGCCGTCAACACCGAGGAGGCGCGGGCCGGCACCCGGCATTGCGTCTCAAAGCCCCAACTTGCCACCGCGCGGCGGGTGGCTTCAGCAAAGCGATCATGGCGGGCGAACACGTTGTCGAGCCCCTCTTCGAGCAACATGTCCAGCGCTGCGTCCAGGCCGTAGAGCAGCGTGGTCGCGGGTGTAGAGGGGAAATAGCCGGTGGCGTTGTTGGCCAGCATTGGCCCCCAATCCCAATAGGAGCGCGGGGTTTTTGCCAATTTGCTGGCAGCAACCGCCTTGGCGGAAACCGCATTGAACGACAGGCCGGGCGGCAGCATCAACCCCTTTTGCGAGCCGGAGACGGTGACATCCACGCCCCATTCATCATGGCGGTAATCGATCGAGCCGAGGCCAGAGATCGTGTCCACTAGCAGCAGGGCGGGGTGCCCCGCATCGTCCATCGCGCGGCGGATGGCGGCGATGTCAGAGGTGCAGCCGGTGGAGGTTTCGTTGTGAACAACCGCCACCGCCTTGATGCGATGCGATTTATCGCCAACCAAGGCGGCGGCGATGCCTTCAACATCGGCCCCAGCGCGCCAATCGGTGTCGATGAATTCCGGGTTGATGCCGATGCGCTTGGCGAGTTCTTCCCACAGATGGGCGAACTGGCCGGTCCGGCACATCAGCACGGTGTCACCGGGTGAGAGCGTGTTCACCAAGGCGGCTTCCCACGCGCCGGTGCCGGATGCTGGGAAGATCATCACCGGCTGGGTGGTTCTGAACACCTGCTTCAGCTTGGCGAAAAGCTGGAGGGAAAACACGC
>CAIZGT010000653.1 GCA_903932545.1 uncultured Rhodospirillales bacterium | reverse complement strand
TCACAAAGTTTCTGAGGCCGCCTGTTACAAGCCCGCTTGAAGAACAGACGTATCTGTTCATCCTATTGTAATAGAAGGTTTATAGCCCATGATCTCGGGTCGTATTGTTGCGCGCCGCGCAGCACTCTACGCGTCCATTTCCATGCTGTCGCTGACGCTTGCCGCCGGTGCGGCCCTTGCGCAGTCGACTGATATTGGCGCGGTTAACGTAAACGGCGCTGGCAACGGCTTGCCACCGATCACGTCTGATAACGCGGTTGGCAGCAAGGCTCCGGCCGGTTCGGCCCCTGCACTCGCCCCGTCACAGGCTCCGCTGAGCGCGTTCGAGCCGGGCTCGATCGTCTCGGACAAGGTGATCCGAGACATGATCCCGCCGAGCGCTGACTATAACGACGCGGTCAAATACACGCCGGGCTTCGTTTCGACCAACAACAACGGCCTGATCGGCGACAACAAGGGCGGCTGGCGCGGCTTCCAGAACGGCAACTACACCATCAGCTTTGACGGTATTCCGTTCGGCGACGCCAACAACCCCTCGCAGCACTCCGGCGCTTATTTCCCTGGCGCGTTCCTCGGCAGCGTTGTGATCGACCGCGGCCCGGGTTCGGCTTCGCAGGTTGGTTACGCCACGTTCGGCGGCACGATGTCGCTGCTGTCGGTGCCGCTTGAGGACAGTTTTGGTGGCAGCTTCACCACCTCGCTTGGCAAGTTCCAGACCGTTGCCACCACCGCCACCGTGCAAACCGGCTTGATCGGCAGCAGCGGCGTGAAGGGCATGTTCCAGTGGTACAATGCTTCCACTGACGGCGCGTTGATTGGGCAGACCTACACCCAGAAGGATTACCTGGCGAAGGTTCAGGCTCCCCTCGGTGACAACTTCACCCTCACCGTGCTGTCCACCTACGCCCGTGAAAACTACATCGGCGGCGCATCGGCCACCTACGCCCAGTGGAAAGCCAACGGCAAAAACTACGGCGCGATCAACCTCTACAACCCAACCAGCCAGCTTTTCCCGGCGTATAACTCGTCGGAAAAAGAAACCGACATGGAATACATCCAGGTCGCTGGCTCTGTGCGCAATGTTCGGATTGACAACAAGCTCTACACCTACGCCTACAACTACCCACAGAACCAGACCAACCCGATCAAGACCAACTCGGATACGCCTGGCACCATCCAGACCAGCCAGAAAATTCCAACCTCAACCGGTGGCAGCTTCACCGTTCCGCTCGTTGGCATCGGTAGAACCGACACTCTGGGTTATCTGAAATACAACGATTACCGCGCATTCGGCGACATTCTGAAAGCCGAGTATGACGTGGATGCTGGTATCGCCAGCGGCACCGTGCGGGCGGGCGTGTGGTGGGAGCATGTTGATAACACGCGTTATCAGCAATACTACGACTACACCAAACAGAAGAACTTCAATCAGCTTGGCAACGGCAATCAGGCCTCGTTCAAGCTCGATCTGTCGTCGCACTTCACGACTTATCAGCCGTTCATCGAATACAACTGGATGCCAACGAGCCGCCTGACGATCACGCCTGGCTATAAGTTCATCTACTTCCGCCGCGACCACGATGCTCTGGTGAACAACACCACCCTGGCACCGCTGCTGTATGCGGCTGATTACTCGACCAGCCTGCCTTACCTTTCGGCCAACTACCGCGTGACGAACGAAGTCTCGGTTTATGCGCAGGCTTCGATGGGCTGGTTGCAGCCGGATGTGGGTGCGTTCTACGTGTTCAACCCGGCCAAGCAGAACATCAAGGCAACCACCACCACCAATTATCAGGCGGGTATGGTGTTCAAGAACGAGAAGTTCACCGCAGATGTGGACGTCTATCGGATCACGGCACAGCATAACTACAACAACACGCAAGATGCCGGTGGCAACTACGTGGAAGCTGACGCTGGCACCGCCCAGTATCAAGGCATCGAAGCTGAAGGCAGCTACGCGATCATCAATGGCTGGTCGCTTTACACGTCCGGTGCGCTGATCGGCGCCAAGACCATCGCTGGCCCTTACAAGAGCCTGCGTTTGGGCAACGCGCCGAGCTACACCGGCGTCGTTGGCACCATCTATGACGATGGCAAGTTCTTCGGCTCGCTGATGCAGAAGTTTGTGGGTGATCAGTATGGGTCCGGTGGTCAGTCCTACACCACCGCCACCAACACTGGCAGCCTGAACCACGTGAAGGATTACAACACCACCGATCTCGTGGTGGGGCTGCGCGTCAACACCGCCGAGACCTTCGGCGTTGGCAAGACCGCGACGTTCAAATTGGGCATCTACAACGTGTTCAACCACAAGAACATCACCGACATTGGCGGCAACGGCACGATCTCGCCTGCCAATAGCACCACCGCCACGATCGCATCCAGCAGCTACACCTACTCGTTCCTGCCGGGCCAGATCATCTTCGGCCAGGTTGGCGTGAACTTCTGATCTAGCGTTCCGTTACTTTGCCGACAGCTCACCAGAGCTGTTGGCAGCACATCCAAAAATGGGGGAGGCGGTTCGCATAAACTCGAACCCCCTCCCCTTTTGGTCATTTTTCGAGGCATTGAATCATGGACAGCGTGAACTTCTCCCCCGTTGATTTCTTCATCCAAGCAGGCCCTGCCGGCAAATTTGTTATGGCTATTCTGGCGCTCTCATCGATCTGGTGCTGGGTGCTGATCATTGAGGGCATTGTGGGCGTGCTGCGCCTCAAGAAGGCGCTCAACGCCGTCAAACGCGGTGAACGCTCGCTGATGCTGGCCGCTGTGATGGAAGCCGGTCGCGGCGCACAAGCCCTTAATATTCCTGGTGAAGGTGTGGGCGAAACCCGCATGCGCATCATCGAGACGATGAACCGCGCGGCACGCGTGGTGCTCAGCAATGTTGAAGGTGGTCTCGCCAATCTTGCGGTGATCTCCTCCGTGGCACCGTTTGTCGGTCTGTTCGGCACGGTTTGGGGCATTATGTCGGCCTTTGCGTCCATCGCCGCCGCCAAAGACACCTCGCTCGCCGTCGTCGCCCCTGGCATTGCCGAGGCGCTGGCGACCACCGCGTTCGGTCTCGCCGCCGCCATCCCGGCTTCCATTGGCTACACCCGCATCGGGGCTGCGATCTCTGCGCAAACCGGGGATCTGGCGAGCTTGATTGAAGAAGAAGCGTTGAACCTCGTGGTGTCGCATGGCCGCTCGGCGCATGCGCCGGTGCTCAAAGAGGTGAAGTGAGATGTCGATGAGCAACAAGCCGCTGGGCGGCAACGGGCTGCATCGTCCGCTCGCCGACATCAACGTCACGCCGTTGGTGGACGTGATGTTGGTGTTGCTGATCGTGTTCATGGTCACCGCGCCGATGCTGGCGGCTGGCCTTAAGGTTGATCTGCCACAAGCCAAAACTGCCCAGCCAGTGACGCCGAAAGACCCGATTGTGGTCTCCGTCACCGCTGATGGCACGGTGGCGGTTGGCACTGATACCATGCAGGTGAGTGAATTGGGCGCGGCGTTGCTCAAGCTCACGGAGGGTGACAATTCGCGTATCATCCAGATCCGCGCCGACAAGGCAGCCGCCTATGGCGCGATCGTGGGCGTGCTTGATGAGCTTGCTTCGAACGGATTGGTGCATATCTCGCTGATCTCCGACAATCGCACGCCCCCGGTCGCGGCGGCGCCTGCGAAATGAACGGCGATCCGATTAGGCTGAGATGGTTGCGTCCCGTGGCGATTGGGATGGCGGTGAGCCTGCATGCAGGGGCCGCGTTCTGGCTGTCATTGCCAAGCCCGCCGAAGATTGCGGCTGCTGAATCGCTCGATCTGACGATCGCCCAAGGTCAGCCCGAACCGCCTGCCCCTGAACCACCAGCGCCAGAGCCGCCGCCACCCGAGCCGCCGCCGCCGGAGCCGCCAAAGCCCGAGCCGCCACCACCACCGCCGGTGCCCCCCCCGCCAGCCCCGCCGCCCCCGGTCGCACCACCTGCACCGAAGCGCGAAGTGGCAGACGCGCCTGCGTTCGCCAAGCCGAAAGTGCAGCCGAAGCCACCTGAGCCGCCACCGCCGCCGAACCTTCCTCCGCCGGATCCAAATGCCCCGGGTGAACAAGCGGCGCGCGACCTGAAAACGGCGGCGATTGCGACTTATGGGCAGAAAGTGCTGACCGAAATTCGCAGCCACCGCCGCCCACAGCGTCGCACCGGCAGCGTGGTGGTGAGCTTCAGTATCAACGCTGAAGGTGTGGTGACTGAGGCTTCGGTGCTCCGTTCATCCGGTAAGGACGAATTGGACGAAGCCGCGCTGCAGATGGTTCGAGACTCTCGCCCAGGTGCCCCGCCAGACGGGCATTTCAGCGGGAGCACAACGATCAACTTCCTCGACAAGTGATCGGTTCAACAAAAAAAGCCACGCAGAGCGATCTGCGTGGCTTTTTTTTATGACCGCGAAATAACGGCGGTGATTATTTCGCCGCAAGGGCAGGCAGCCCCAACACACCACGCAGTTCGGCGGTGGCAGCGGCAAGATCGGCTTTGTATTCAGGCAGCCCCTGCATCACCGCGCCAATCGCCGCACCGGTGCGCCAGCTGACCGCGATGTCAGACGGGTAGTGCATCCCGCCGATCACGCGGCTTTGTGCGTAATCCTCAGCCCGCGCCCAGATTTCCAGCTTCTTTTCCGGCACCATCTGGGTGAGCGCAATTGCGGCCAATGTCACATGGGTGGTGTGGCCTGACGGATAGCAGAAGCTCTTGCTCGGTTTGGCAATGGCCTTGATTTCAGGATGCGCCAGGAAGGGGCGGACGCGTTTGAACACGTCTTTTGCCGGATCCAACGTCGCACCTTCGCTCTCGCCCACGCGCTCGAAGAACGCCGTGGTCTTTGGCAGATTGGCCTGGGTGAATTTGTCGCCCATCACGATGCCGAACATATTGTAAACCGCCTCATTGGCATCCGCTGCCGCTTGGGCCTTGCGCGCCTCGCTAGCATGAGACTGAGCATCGAACGCGGCTTTCACATCCGCCTGATCCTCAGCGGAGCCCGTCGCCGGTGGCGGCGGGATCAGCACCGATAGATCAAGCATCTTGTCGGTGACATAGGCCTGGCTGTGGTCGGCTGCAAAGGCAGCGTTGGCAAAACTCAGGGCAAAAACGGTGGTGAGAGCAAGTTTCCGGGCCGAGATCATGGGAATGCGTCCTGCAATAGTGGTCTGCCCAGACAACCGCTTGTGCACGCGACGGCAAGCGAAGGTTCCGTGACGATTAGGCACCAAGATCGCGCTTGATCCGGTCGTAAGCCGCGTTGATCCGCGCCACTTTGTCGCCCGCCTTGGTCACCAAATCTGGCGCAGCACCTTGGCTGGCCAGCACGTCGGGATGATTCTCACGCACCAGCTTCTTCCACGCGGCTCTGGCGTCCTCTGCGGAGACGCTGCGGGCGATGCCGAGGATGCGATACGGGTCTTCCTCCGAACTATCGCGCACCGATTGCTGCGAACGCTGCCCACTCGCGCGCTCCCACGCCGGACGGCCCAGGCCAAAACTGCGCGCGATGGCGCTGAGCAAGTCGCGCTCACGGGCGTTGATCGGGCCATCGGCAGCGGCGATGGTGAACAACGCCGTCAACACATCTTCCAGCGTGCCGGGCGCGTCAGCGAAGGCGGCGCCGAGTTGCTCGGCGTAGCGGATCGGGTTCTCGTTGCTTTCGCGCGCCTGATCGAACAAATGGCCGATATCGCGCACGGCCTCGGGCGGAATGCGGAAAGCGCGTTTGAAAGCGTCAATCTCCGCGCGCTTCACCGGGCCATCAACCTTGGCCACTTTGGCGGCCAGAACCACCACCGCCACCGCAAACAATTGTTCGCGCCGCGCCGATTGAAAATTTGGCACCGGCCCGAAACCCACATTGAAGCTGCCAAAGCCAGGGAATGCCCCAGCCTTGCCCGCCATGCCCTCTTCAGCCGCGTGGCCGAAGGCAGCACCCATCATCGCTCCGAATGGACCGCCCATGGCAAAACCTGCCATGCCGCCAATAATTTTGCCCCACACGATTGGTCACGCCCATGTCTAGACTGGGGATCGACATACCATGCAGACATGAACAATCGCAAAATCATCGCACCGTGCCGCCGATTTTTTTTGCGATCTCGCAACCGCAGTAGCAACGCTCTTGCGCCGACGCCGAGGCTGTTTTCTTGTGCGTCAAAATGTGAGCCAAGGCCGGGGGTTTGGTGAATGAGCGTGGCAAAGTGGCAGTTCTGGATCGACCGTGGCGGCACCTTCACCGATATCGTTGCCCGTGCGCCTGACGGCAGCCTCTCGACGCACAAGCTGCTGAGCGAGAACCCGGAACGTTACCGCGACGCGGCGATTGCGGGCATTAAAGCCATGCTCGGCATCGCGCTTGATGCCCCAATACCGCCCGGACTGGTGGACGCGGTGAAGATGGGCACCACAGTTGCCACCAATGCCCTGCTGGAGCGCGCGGGCGAGCCGGTGTTGCTGGTGGTGGAGCCGGGATTCGCCGACATGCTGCGCATCGGCAACCAGGCGCGACCCCGCCTGTTCGACCTCGAAATCCATCTGCCCACCCTGCTCTATCAGCGCGTGGTGGAAGTGCCGGGTCGGGTGGATGTGAGCGGCGCGGAGCTGCAAGCTCTTGATGAAGAAGCTGCCGATCGCGCTTTTGCTGACGCACGCGCCGACGGCATCACGGCCGTGGCGATTGTGCGCATGCATGCGTGGAAATATCCCGAGCACGAAAAACGGCTTGCCGCCCGCGCTCTGCGGGCTGGGTTCTCCCAAATCTCGGTCAGCCACGAGGCCAGCCCGCTGCTGCGCATCGTGCCGCGCGGCGACACCACGGTGGTGGACGCTTATCTGTCACCGATTTTGCGCCGCTACGTTGATCAGGTGGCCAGCGAGCTGGACGGCGTGAAGCTGTTCTTTATGCAATCAAGCGGCGGGCTGGCCGAGGCGAGCAAATTCCAGGGCAAAGACGCTATCCTCTCCGGCCCGGCGGGCGGCATCGTGGGAGCGGCCCGCACGGCTGCGATGGCGGGGCTCGATCACGTGATCGGCTTC
>CAIZGT010000652.1 GCA_903932545.1 uncultured Rhodospirillales bacterium | reverse complement strand
CAGCGGCAGTCAGGCCGCCAACCCCGCATTTGACGTCACACCTGCGCGCTTGGTGACCGGCCTGATCACCGAGCGCGGGCGCTGTGCGGCGAGTGGGGAGGGGCTGCTGTCGCTGTTCCCCGAACGCAAGGCTGCCTGATGCGGCAGTGGCGCAGCAGCCTGGTTCTGCTCGCCCTGCTGTCGGGCTGTGCCACCCCGGCGTTGCTGCCGGATGCGCATGTGCCGGAATTTGCCAAGCTGCCATATGCGCCGTTCAGTCGCAACGATGCAATTGCGATTGCCACCCGAGAATGGCGCCTGTTCGGCAGCCCGGTGAACGATGCGGGCAGCGCGCCGGATCTGGGTGAATTCAAGCCCGAGCGGATGCCCGGCCTGTGGCAGCGCGTCGGCGAATACTGGTTCGAGGGGCAGAACGCGGCGGTGCCAGACCACGCATGGACCGGCAAGCATGATGCAACAGGGCGCGAATTCCCGCCTTCAGACGACGGCACTTATGCGTGGTCGGCCGCCTTTATAAGCTATGTGATGCGCATCGCCGGTGCCGGGCCACGCTTCCCATATTCGCCGTCGCACTTCACCTATATCAACATCGCTGCCCGCATGGCGCATGGCGAGGCGGGAAATTGGGCGCTTCGGGCGGCGGACCCGTCACTGATAGCGCCGGTGCCTGGCGATCTGATCTGTAGCGGGCGTGGGGCTGCGAAATTTTTGCGCTACGTTGATTTGCCCGCAGGCCAATTCACCGGCCATTGCGACATTGTCATTGAAGACACGCAGCAAGGCTGGGCAGTGATCGGCGGCAATGTGGATGATGCGGTTACGCTCAAGCACGTGCCGCATGACATCAACGGCCTGATCGCAGGCGCAGACGGCACGAGCTATGACCCGCGCACGCCGTGGATGGTGGTGTTACAGGTGGGATACGCGCAGTAACCGCGCGCTCAGCGCTGCTTCCAAGGCAACCCAGCAACCTTCCAACCCGCGACCGTCCCACGGTGATTGTCCGCATCGAGTGGCCCCTCGAAGCCACCTTCGATGTTGAACACATGGGTAAAACCAAGGCCAAACGCGGCCTGCGCCGCAGCAAGGCTGCGCACGCCGGAGCGGCAGAGGAAGTGGATTTTGTGTGCAGGCGTCAGACCGGCCCGCTCCAGATGCGCAACAAAGCCTTCATTGACCTGCATGGCCGGGAACACCTGCCACGAAATCAGCGCAGGCTCTTTGCCCGCCGATGAAAGATCGGGCAGGCCCACGAAATTCCATTCCACTTCGGTGCGCACATCAACCATCACCGCCATCGGATCGGACTGGATCGCCTGCCACGTCTCTGCCGGGCTCACATTCTCAACCATCTGCTCTGTCCTCGCTGGCCACTCTCGGCGACGATCATTTCACTTTAGGCGGCGCGTCGCAAATGCAGCCGCAAGCGGGGCGCAGGCGAACATAGCGTAGAGAATAAACGCCGCCACACCCGGCGTGCTCGCCATCCCGGCCAGATTGGTAACCAGCCCGCCGGTCGCCGAGCCAAAGGCGTTGCCAATCATGATAATTGAGGTGATCGAGGCACTCGCCAAATCACGCTCACCCTCGGGAGCGTTGGTGAACACCGCAGCCCCCAGATGCGGCCAGCACATCCCCATCCCGCCGCCCATCGCCACCATCGCAACCACCAAAAGTGGCACTGCCAGCGCGTTCGGCCAGGCGGATTGCGGCATCACAACGCAGGTGATCACCAACCCCGCCGCCATCACCAGCGGGCCGGCACGCAATAGCGTGAGCGGCTTCGCGCGGCCTGAACTCAGCAAGGCCGCCGCGGACCAACCGCCCGCCATCATCGCCGACACATAACCCGCGTGCAGCGGCGTCATCGCATGCAGATGTTGCAGGAAATAGGGGATAAAAATCTCGCTGTTCACGCCGATCAGCAGCAACAGCATCGCGCCGTAAATGCCGCCAATGGTGGAGCGCGGGTCGCACGAACCGCGCGGGAGAACGCGCACCGCGCCATGCGCCTCACGCCACGCGAACCATGCAAGCCCAGCGGCGGCGAGCGCAACACCTACGAGGTTGAGCCATGTCTGCGTCGCCATGCTGCTGGCAGAGATGCACAGCGCCGAGATCGCCAAGATCGCCAAAGATAGGCGCGCCACTGGCAACGCCGGGCCTTCGGGGCGGATGACGCGCTTTGGTAACGAGATTTCGACCAGCAGCGCCATCGCAACGGCCAGCCCGGCCAAGCTCCAGAACGCGGCACGCCATGCACCGCTCTCGGCAAATATCCCGCCAATCGCTGGCCCGCCCAGCGTGGCAACGCCCCAGGCGAGCGACACGATGGTCAGCGCGCGCGTCCAGAGCGGTTGCGCGAACAGCATGCGCACCATCGAGAATGACAGGGCCGACATCGTGCCAGCGCCCAACCCCTGCACAAACCGGCCTAGCAACAACACTGCCATCGAGGGCGCCAACGCGCCGATCACCGCGCCAAGCGTGAACAGCGCGAGAGCAAGCCGATACGCGTTGCGCGCGCCAACACGCCGCAGCAAAGACGCACAATTCGCGCCACCAAGCAGCGAGGCAACGACGTAAAGCGTGGTGCTCCAGGCGAAATAGCGCAATCCGCCAATCTCTTGCACCACGCTGGGGAGAATGGTGGTGACGATGAAGGTGCTCACCGCATGCATCATCATGCCGCCACCCACCACAGCGCAGCGCGAGGCGTTGCCGTTTCGCAGCAGAGCAAACCAACTGGTCTCAGCCATCGTCTCAGACATGCAATGCCCACCTCTCTTGCCCGCACACTTGCAGCCACCTATTGCACTCATCAAGGCGGCAAAAACGGGCGGGGGCTATGCGATGAAGATCACCATTCTGGGCGGCGGCGGATTTCTTGGGCGCAAGATTGCCGACCACCTTGCCCGCACCGGCGCACTCGGCGGTTGCGCGATCAGGGAACTCACTTTGTTCGACATCCATGCCCCCGCCCCTTTGGATGCACCATTCAATGTCACGTGCATCGGTGGCGATATCGCAGAATTACCGCAAGCCGCCATACCGCCTGAAACCGACGTGATTTTCCACCTCGCCGCCGTGGTCAGTGCGGCGGCAGAGGCCGATTACGAACTTGGTCGCCGCGTCAATCTGCGCGGCAATGACGCATTGATTGATGCCTGTCGCAAGCTGGCCAAGCCGCCGCGCGTGGTGTTCACCTCCTCGGTCGCCAGCTTCTCGGGCGGCCAGGATGCGATGCTGGCCGATGATGCCCGCCAGATGCCGGGCAACTCCTATGGGGCACAAAAGGCCGCCGCAGAATTGATCCTGAGCGACGCCTCGCGGCGCGGCTTTATCGATGTGGTGAATATTCGCCTGCCGACGATTTGCATCCGCCCCGGCGCGCCGAACAAGGCGGCATCGAGCTTCGTCTCCTCAGTGGTGCGCGAGCCACTGCTCGGGCTTACCACCACGCTTCCGGTGCCAGAGAGTTTCAAGGTCTGGATCGCCTCTCCGGCCTTTGCCACCGCGTGGCTCCTGCACGCAGCGGCGATGGACACATCGCTGCTCGGCACGGATCGCGGCCTCAATCCGCCCGGCCTGTGCGCCAGTGTGGGCGACATGCTCGATGCGATGGAGCGCGCGATGCCGGGCGCGCGGGCTTTGGTGCAGGCGGCACCTGATGCGGTGATTGCCAACATCGTCGGCACCTGGCCCGCTGCGTTTGCCGCCACCCGCGCACCGGGTTTGGGCTTCGTGCGCCACACTGACCTTGACGCGCTAATCGCCGAATTCCTGGCAAATGATCTTGAGCCGACAAGGATGATGCGCGGCCTATAGAAAATTCGCCGCCCAACCCAAAATATTTATCATCTGACACGATGTTTACATAATTGGCGGTCAGATTGGGTTGCGTGGGCTGAGGCATCAGCGCACGAATCATGTCGGCATAAAGGGTGGTCGCCGGTCAGATGGCGCGACTTTTCAATTATGTTGGGCGCGTCCCAACATTTCGATCAGCAGCAGAGACCGGTCATCGGATCGGCGTCTGGATTGTGCACGCGCCACAAACCTTGCGCGCATTGGTTCGGGCGGATGAGCTTTGGCTGGTGCTGTTGGCGGCCATCGTGGGCGTCGGTGCAGGATTTTGCGTCACCGCGATGGGCATCATCACCCAGTTCATGCACGCAATTCTGTTCGACCTTGGCGCGCGAGAGCGGCTTTCCAGCCAAGTCGATATCTCCGGCCCTCGCGCGCTGCTTTCGCTCACTCTGGGTGGCCTTGTTGTCGGTGGCTTCAGCCTCTGGATCGCCCGCCGCTGGCCACGCCGCGCGATCGATCCGATTGAGGCGAATGCGCTGTATGGCGGCAGGATGTCGTTGCGTGACAGCTTGGTGGTGGTAATCCAAACCGTGCTGTCCAACGGCTTTGGCGCGTCTGTCGGGTTGGAGGCTGGTTACACCCAGCTCGGCTCCGCGCTCGCCTCCAAATTGGGTCGTGCGTTGCGGGTGCGGCGCAATGATTTGCGGCTGCTTGTGGGCTGCGGCGCTGCGGGCGCGATTGCGGCGGCGTTCAACGCCCCGCTCACCGGCGCGTTCTACGCATTTGAACTGGTGATCGGCACCTACTCGCTCGCCTCGCTGGCACCGGTGGTGGTTGCCTCGCTGTCGGCGGTGACGGTGGTGCGCACCATATCACCCGATCTGCTCGGCTTTGACATCCGCGTGCCCGCGATGATCGAGGCGGTGAATTATCTGCCCATTCTGCTGTTGGGCGCGTTGTGTGCGCTGGGTGGCATTTTACTGATGCGCGGCGTGACGCTGACAGAAGACCTCTTCCGCCGCTCCCGCGTGCCGAGCTGGCTGCGTCCGGCGATTGGCGGGTTGGCGGTGGCGGGGCTGGCGATGATCACGCCGCAAGTTCTATCCTCCGGCCATTCGGCGCTGCAAACCGGGCTGGATGCACCCTATCTGTTGCCCGACATCATTATGCTGATCCTGCTCAAGGCGCTCGCTTCGGCGATCTCGTTGGGTTCAGGCTTTCGTGGTGGCCTGTTCTTCGCCTCGCTGTTTCTAGGCGCGCTGGTTGGCAAATTATTCGCCGCCGTGCTGACTTATCTGGCCATGACGCAGGCCGTGCCTGCGGTGGTCTATGCCGTGGTGGGCATGAGCGCACTTGCCGTTGCCGTGGTGGGCGGACCGCTGACGATGGCGTTCCTCTCGCTGGAGACCACCGGCTCGCTGCCACTCACGGTGGCAGTGGTGGCGGCTTCGGTGCTGTCAGCGATCACAGTTCGCCGCACGTTCGGCTATTCTTTCGCCACGTGGCGCTTCCATCTGCGTGGCGAATCGATCCGCTCGCCGGTCGATATCGGCTGGATGCGCAATCTGACGGTGGCGCGGATGATGCGCAGTGATGTCATCGCCGTCTCGGTCGATATGCGGATTTCCGATTTCCGCCACGACGTGCCGCTGGGCGCCACCCACCAGGTTGTGGTGATCGACGCGCAGAGCCGCTATCTCGGCCTCTTGGTGGTCAGTGAGGTGCATGCGGCCTTTGATGACGGCAGCACGCGCCTGACCGCAATGCCGTTGCATGACAGCCAGATCGTGCTGCTGCCGGAGATGACGATCAAGGATGCGGTGTCGTTGTT
>CAIZGT010000651.1 GCA_903932545.1 uncultured Rhodospirillales bacterium | reverse complement strand
TGCGCAGCACGCTCACCAAGCTGGTGGATTTTGACCGCATCAATGCACGAGAGATGCGGTTCTGCGTCGGCGCGGTGAACGTGCAGACTGGAAACTTCGCGTATTTCGACAACCACAACATCAAAATCCGCGCCGAGCACATCATGGCGAGCGGCGCGCTACCACCAGGGTTTCCGCCGGTGGAGATTGATGGGCAGTATTACTGGGACGGCGGTCTGGTCTCCAACACGCCGTTGCAGCAAGTGCTGGACACTGAGCCGCGGATTTCTCGGCTCACATTTCAGGTCGATCTGTTCCAGTCATATGGCGCGATGCCGAAAACCCTCGACGAGGTGGCGGAGCGCGAGAAGGATGTCCGCTTTGCCAGCCGCACCCGCACCGCCACCGAGGCGTTCGAGGCGATGCACAATCTGCGCGCCCATGCGGACAAATTGTGGAGCAAACTGCCCGAGGCGGTCAAAGAACTGCCCGAGGCGCAGTTCCTCAGCACGCTATGCTGCGCCACCGAGATGGATATCGTCGAACTGATCTATCGCCCATTCGAGCCGCAAGGCTCGACCAAGGATTTTGAATTCAGCCGGATCACGATGAATGCGCGCTGGGAGCAGGGCCGCAAAGACGCTGAAACCACACTCGCAGCCTCGCCGTGGTTGAAGCCCTCGAACAATCGCAAAGGTGTGCGGCTGTTTGACGTTTTGCACGATATCTACGTCGCCCAAATGCCAGCCTCGCCAACAGGGAGCTAACAAGATGGATATCGACGAGGTTAAAGCCCGCGCTTTCGCCATGCCGCTCACCAACCCGGCATTCCCGCCCGGCCCGTATCGCTTCATCAACCGCGAATATCTCATCATCACCTATCGCACCACGCCCGAGGCCATCGCCCGCGTGCTGCCCGCCCCGCTGGTCGCCCCCGCGCCGATCGTGAAATACGAGTTCATCCGTATGCCCGACAGCACCGGCTTTGGCGATTACACCGAGAGCGGGCAGGTGATCCCGGTGATCTTCAACGGCGAGAAGGGCGGTTACGTTCATTCGATGTATCTGGATGACGAGCCTCCCATTGCCGGCGGGCGTGAGTTGTGGGGCTTCCCGAAGAAACTCGCCAACCCGGTGCTCAACGTGCGCGCTGACACCTTGATCGGCACGCTGGATTACGGCCCAATTCGGGTGGCAACCGGCACAATGGGCTACAAGCACCACGCAATCGCCCCAGACAAGGCGCTCGCCGCCCTGCATGAACCTGGCTTCTTGCTCAAAATTATCCCGCATGTGGATGGCAGCGCCCGGATTTGCGAATTGGTGCGCTACGAGTTGGGCGATATCGCATTGCATGGTGCTTGGAGCGGACCGGCGGCGCTGGATTTGCGCCCGCATGCGCTGGCCCCGGTGGCCGATTTGCCGGTGTTGGAGGTGCTGGGGGCCACGCATGTGATCGCCGATATCACGCTCAAGCTCGGCACGGTGGTGCACGATTACCTCGCCTGATAAAATCGCCTTCGACAGAACAGGATGAATCTCATGGCTCAGCTTCAAGACAAAGTTGCGATCATCACCGGAGCCGCTTCCGGCATCGGCAAGGAAATCGCGCTCACGTTCGGCCAAGAGGGCGCGAAAGTGGTGATTGCCGACCTGAACATGCAGGCAGCCCAGGCAACGGTGGATGAATTCACCGCCAAGGGTGTGACCGCGATGGCGGTTTCGATGGATGTCACCGACGAGACGGCGGTGGATGACGGTGTGGCGTCGGTGATCGCGGCTTGGGGCAAGGTTGATATCCTGGTCAGCAACGCGGGCATCCAGATCGTGCATCCGATTCAAGATTACCCGTTCGCCGACTGGAAAAAGATGCTGGCCATCCATCTCGATGGCGCGTTCCTCACCACCAAGGCCTGCATCAAGTCGATGTACGCCAATGGCGGTGGTTCAATCATCTATATTGGCTCGGTGCACTCCAAAGAGGCCTCGGTGCTGAAATCGGCCTACGTGACCGCCAAGCACGGCCTGCTCGGCCTTTGCCGCGTGGTGGCGAAAGAGGGTGCGGCGCATAATGTGCGCGCCAACGTGGTCTGCCCCGGCTTTGTGCGCACGCCGCTGGTGGACAAGCAAATTCCTGAACAGGCGCAGCAGCTTGGCATCTCGGAAGAGCGCGTCATCAAGGAAGTGATGCTCAAGCAG
>CAIZGT010000650.1 GCA_903932545.1 uncultured Rhodospirillales bacterium | reverse complement strand
CCCACCGCGTCACCAAGCGCCACCCGGCCTTGTGTCGCGATCACCACGGGGCCGTCGAGCGCCAGCAGCTTCAGCAAACCAGCGGCATGGCGCTGCACCGCAAGGGCGGCGAGCCCATCCGCAATGAGAACCGCGAAGCAGCCGGGGCGCGGGGTGAGCATATGATCTTGCTGTAATTGCCGCCCCAAATCGGGCCGCAGCAGATAAGTGGCGCGATCACCGGCCAGACTGCGCACCACAAGGCTCGGCCCATCCAACTCGGCCTGCAACGCTGCCACATCAAGCTCGGCATACACTGCATCCCGCGCCGCCGCGTGATCGGCCTGAAACGCCAGATGTGCCGAAGTTGGCAGCCCATGCCCAACCCGCCCCAGCCCCACCCGCGCAGGTGTGTAACGCCGCAAATCGCGCCAAAGCGTGGGCGCGCTCATATCAGCAGAAACCCATCGCGCAACGCGGGCGGCAGTGCATCCGGCGTTGTCGCATCAATCCCCATCTGCGCCAGCCACGCCTCGAATTCCGGCGCGGGCCGCAATCCCAGCGCATCACTCAGATACAGCGCATCGTGAAATGAGGTGCTTTGGTAAGACAGCATCACATCATCCGCGCCCGGCACCCCCATCACATAGGTCACGCCGGCCGCCCCCAGCAACGTCAGCAGCGCGTCCATATCGTCCTGATCGGCGTCGGCGTGGTTGGTGTAACAAACATCCACCCCCATCGGCAGACCCAGCAGCTTGCCGCAGAAATGATCCTCCAGCCCAGCGCGGGTGATTTGCTTGCCGTTTGCCAGATATTCCGGCCCGATGAAGCCCACCACCGAATTGACCAACAGCGGATCAAACGCCCGGGCCACCGCATAGGCGCGGGCTTCGATGGTCTGCTGATCCACCCCACAATGCGCCTCCGCCGAGAGTGCTGAGCCCTGGCCGGTTTCGAAATACATCACGTTCTGCCCCACGGTGCCGCGCTTGCGCGACAGCGCCGCCTGTTGCGCCTCGGCCAGCAGCGCCAGCGTGATGCCGAAGCTGCGATTGGTGCCCTCAGTGCCGCCGATCGATTGGAACACCAGATCCACCGGCGATCCGGCTTCGATACAGCGCAGCGTGGTGGTGACATGCGCCAGCACGCAGCTCTGTGTGGGGATGTCATAGCGCGCGATGATATTGTCCAACATAGACAGCAGCCGATGCGTCATCTCCGGGCTGTCCGTCACCGGATTGATGCCGATCACCGCATCGCCCGCGCCCAGCAATAGCCCGTCCAGCGTGGAGGCAGCGATGCCGGTGAGGTCGTCCGTCGGGTGATTGGGTTGCAGGCGCACCGAAAGCCGCCCCGCAAGGCCGATGGTGTTGCGAAATGCGGTGGTCACCCGGCATTTGGCCGCCACCGAGATCAGGTCTTGCAGCCGCATAATCTTGCTCACCGCCGCCACCATCTCGGGCGTGAGACCAGGGGCCAGCCCGGCAAGATCGGGCTCGCTGAGCAGAAAATCGCGAAACCCGCCGACCGTGAGGTGCGACACGCGGGCAAACGCCGCGGCATTATGCCGATCAATGATCAGCCGCGTCACATCATCCTGCTCATAAGGGATCACCGCCTCGTTGAGGAACATGCCCAGCGGCAACTCGGCCAGCGCCATTTGCGCCGCCACGCGCTCGGTGGCCGAACCCGCCGCAAGCCCCGCCAGCACATCGCCCGAGCGTGGCGGTGAGGCCGCTGCCAGCAATTGGCGCAGGCTAGAGAAGCGGTAATTCGTTCCGCGCAGGGTGTGAGCGTATGGCATGGTTGCAGAATTACGCGACGCCCCCCCTCTGTCCACACATGCAAGCGGTGCGTATCGTGCTTCCAACGAATTCCCTAGGACCATCACCATGAAACTCAGCCACACCGCCAGCGGCGTTTATCCGATTGCGCCCACACCGTTCTTCGACGATGGCCGCATCGACTACGCGTCGATCGACACAATGACGGATTTCTACGTGTCGTGCGGCTCCACCGGCATGACGGTGCTGGGCGTGATGGGCGAGGCACCGAAGCTCGACGGTGCTGAGTCGATCGAGATCGCCACCCGCTTCATCAAGCGCGCCCCGCAATTGCCGGTGATTGTCGGCGTCTCCTCGCCCGGTTTCGCCGCGATGCGCGCACTCGCACTGGCCTCGATGGACGCGGGTGCTGCGGGCGTGATGATCGCCCCACCCAATACGCTGCGCACCGATGACCAGATCGCGACATATTATCGTCAGGCGGTGGAAGCCATCGGCGCGGATATTCCGTGGGTTATTCAGGATTACCCGCTGAATTTCTCGGTGGTGATGACGCCCGGCGTCATTCGCCGTATCGTGCAAGACAATCCCTCTTGCGTGATGCTCAAGCACGAGGATTGGCCGGGCCTGGAGAAAATCTCCACGTTGCGTGGCTTTCAGGCGGACGGCTCAATGCGGCCGATCTCGATCCTGTGCGGCAATGGTGGCCTGTTCCTCGATTTCGAAACCGAGCGCGGCGCCGATGGCGCGATGACAGGGTACGCCTTCCCCGACATGCTGGTTGACGTGGTGCGTGACGCCAAAGCGGGCAATCGCGACGCAGCGCATGATCTGTTCGACGCGCATTTACCGCTGCTGCGTTACGAACAGCAGCCGGGGATTGGGCTTTCGGTGCGCAAATACGTGATGGCGCGTCGCGGGATTATTGCGTCAGACGTGCAGCGCAAGCCGGGTGGCGTGCTGGGGGCTGCGGCGAAGAGTGAGGTTGAGTATCTGCTGCAGCGATTGGCGCGGTTTGATAAGCGGGCATTGGGGCGGATTTCATAAATCGACCGCGATCGCGACGGACGCAGCGAACATTGCTAGAATCTATTCATTTTTTACGTGGGCTAGCATCTTTGTCGGTGCTGCTGCTCCACGAAAATGTCT
>CAIZGT010000649.1 GCA_903932545.1 uncultured Rhodospirillales bacterium | reverse complement strand
GGCGCAGCAGAGTGATATCCTCTGGCCGATAATACCGCCGACCGCCACCGCGTTTCAGCGGGCGGATCTGTACAAACTTACCCTCCCAAAACCGGAGCACGTGCTGGGGAACGTGCAGCTCGTTGGCAACTTCGCTGATAGTACGGAATGCGCTTGGGGATTTGCTCGCCTTTGATTTCGGCGTGCCAGCGGAACCGCCCTCGTCCGGCATTCAGACAATGCCCGAGCAGCGAGTAGCGGGCAGCAGAGGGATCATTCGTCCAAACCGTCGATCGGCAAAGCCATGTGATTGACCTGGGCTTTGAGGATTTGGCTGGGGCGGAACACCAACACCCGACGCGGCAAAATCGGAACTTCAACGCCAGTTTTTGGGTTGCGCCCAATACGACGCCCCTTGCTGCGCACGGAGAATGTTCCAAAACCACTGATTTTGATCGACTGACCGCCCTCTAGCGCATCGCTCATACGAGCAAGCACCATTTCCAGAAGCTCTGCCGACTCATTACGCGAAAGCCCGACTTGCGTATAAATCGTTTCAGCCAAATGCGCGCGAGTTACGGTTTGCATAACCGAACGCTAAGCAAATGATGAAGTTCCGTCAAGAAGTCCTAGGGTAAATCAGCAAGTTCTGCTGATCACATCCGCACGAGTGCCGAGCCCCAGGTCAATCCACCGCCGAGGGCTTCCATCAGCACCACCTGCCCGCGCTGAATCCGCCCGTCATGCCACGCCTCAGACAGCGCCAACGGGATAGACGCCGCCGAGGTGTTGGCGTGGCGATCCACCGTCACCACCACACGCTCCGGCGGCAATCCGAGTTTGCGGCCAATCCCATCAATGATGCGCAGATTGGCCTGATGCGGCACCAACCAATCAACTGCCGATTGCGGCATATCGTTGGCCGCCAGCGCCTCAGTCACCGTCTCAGACAGCAAGGTGACCGCATGGCGGAACACCTGATTGCCCTGCATCACCAAATGCCCTGGGCGGTCAGGACGACCAACGGCACCATCGACGTAGAGCATATCGCCATAGTTGCCGTTGGCGTGCAGGTGGGTGGACAGAATGCCGCGATCGGCCGCAGTTCCATCGCCGGTGCCCGCGCGCAGGAACACCGCCCCCGCGCCGTCACCGAACAACACGCAGGTGCCACGATCTTCCCAGTTCATGATGCGGGAATAGACCTCGGCACCGATTACCAGCACGCCTTTGACCTGACCGGCCTTGATCATGCTGTCCGCCACCGACATCGCGTAGATGAACCCGCTGCACGCGGCAGAGAGATCAAAGCCAAAACCACCCGCCCCGATTGCCGCTTGCACGCGCACTGCAGTTGACGGAAACGCTTGATCCGGCGTGGCGGTGGCAACGATAATCGCCCCGACTTCGGCGGGTGCCACCCCCGCATCGGCCAACGCCGCACGCGCTGCTTCGGTGGCCATGAAGGCGCAGGTCTCGTCCGGCCCGGCGATATGACGCTGGCGAATGCCAGTGCGCTCGCGAATCCAGACGTCTGACGTCTCGACCCGTTCCGCCAACTCTTCATTGCTGACGACACGCTTTGGCAGATAAGCACCGATCCCGGCCAGAATGGACCGGATCATCACGCCATTCGCCATGCCGGATTGTTCAACCGGCTGCTGCGACGGAGCCTGCTCCGGCACTATCTGGTCCATCGTTGGATCCTGCTTTCATTTCACCCGCATTGGGTGCCAAATCGGGTGTTTGTGTCATATCGGTCGGTTGTGACCGAATTTCGACAATTTTGCCAAGCCCTGCACGCATGTGGTCGTTGAAGCGATGCACCACCATGTCCATCGCCACATCAACCGCATAGGCAAAGCCCAGAGCGTCGGTTCCGCCATGAGATTTCACCACCACGCCCGACAGGCCAAGCATCACAGCACCGTTGTAGCGGCGCGGGTCGAGCCATTCGCGCAGACGGTCCAGACCAGGGCGGGCGAGCAGATAAGCGATGCGTGAGGCGATGCCGGATGAGAACACCTGACGTAGTAATTGGCCGATCAGCTTCAGTGCGCCTTCGCCAGTTTTGAGTGCGATGTTGCCGGTGAAGCCGTCTGTTACGATCACGTCGGTCGTGCCAGCCGCAATATCGTGCCCTTCAACGAAGCCATGGAATTGCGGGCCTAGATGCGAACGCCGCAGCATCTCCGCCGCATTGCGCAGCGTATCATCGCCCTTGCCCTCTTCGGAGCCGACATTGAGCAGGCCGATGGTGGGCGCCGTCAGTCCGAGTACCGTGCGGGCGAACACATCACCCATCACGGCGAATTCGGTGAGGTTGCGGGTGTCGCACGACACATTGGCACCGAGATCGAGCATGATCACGTCGCCGCGTGCCGATGGACTGATCGCGGCCATCGCTGGGCGATCAATACCCGGTAGCGTTTTCAACACAATTTTGGAAAGCGTGAGCAATGCGCCGGTGTTGCCGGCCGAGACCACGCCGCTGGCCTCACCGCGATGGACGGCGTCAATCGCCATCCGCATTGATGATGTGCGCATGCGCAGCGCCATCGTGGGCTTGGTGTCGTTGGTGATCGCGTCTGGCGTGTGACGGATCGTGCACGAGCGAGAGGCGCGCTTGAAGCGCGCGAGCAATGGTTGCAGCTTGGCTTCATCGCCAAACAACAGGAACGTGGCGCCAGGATGGCGTTCAGTGGCGGCATCAAGCCCAGCCACGACGATATCAGGGGCTTTGTCGCCCCCCATCGCGTCGATCGCCAGGCTGAACACAGGGTTTTCCACCGTCTCCGCCATCGCCGTTATGTCACGCTCCCCACTTATCCGCACGTTCGCACACTGCGCTCACGCAACGGACCAAGTGCTGCGCCGCAGATCGGATCAGACCCGAACAGTGCCCTTGATCGCCTTACCGGCGGCCACCACTTCGCGACCGTCATAATGGCCACAATGTGCACACACATGATGCGGACGCTTCAGCTCGCCGCAATTGGCGCATTCCGAATGCGCTTGCGTGGTCAGAGCCTGATGGCTGCGGCGCATACCGGCACGCGACGGGGAAGTTTTTCTCTTAGGAACAGCCATGGGACCAAGCCCCTCCGGTCAAAGCAACCTGCACCGTTACCAAACGTGGTAGCGAACATCAGGTCATCGAATAGCAACAACGTGAGCCGCGCCGTCTAGCAGAGCGGCTTTAAAGCTGCAAGCCGCACGAGCAGATTCTCGCAAAATCAGCACAGGCATGTCTCTGCATCACTGCTCAGACCCGGTATCATCCCGGCGCGACAGTTTGGCCAAAGCGGCAAATGGGCCGCTTGGAGCATCAAGCAAATCCTCCGGTAGCGTGGCCCCTGGCTTGCGTGGATAGGGGTCGAGTGCAAGCGCCAATTGCTCCACTGCGGCCTCACCGAGATCGATCACAGTGCCAGCATAGGGCACTTCATCGGCCGAGTCGGGGTCATCATCCTCGCTTTCGCTGCCTTCAGGCACGAAGCGGAGATGAAATTTCTCGCTAATGTTCTCGATGAACAACTCAAGCGACACCACGCATTCGCGCTGCACCTTTGCCCGCAAATGCCCATCCGCCGCAATTTCGCCACCACGCTTGGTTCCGATCTGGCGGCGCAACACAAACTCGCAAGTCAAAGCCTGGACCAGCGGCTCCTGCAAGCGGCCAGCCACCGCGTTGCGTTCATCCGCGGTCGAATCGACCTTGAAGGGGAGATCGTCAGCCCTGATCCGATCAAGCGGGATCAGGCGGGACAATTCGGGCGGCACGTCACTCATGCGGCGGCATTTTCCGGTTGGAGGAAAAGATTATCGCCCGCATAAATTTGCGCCAGCGACAGGCGAGACAGGTGAAGATCCTGCGCCATCACCACAGCGGCGAGACGGGCGGCTTCGCGGCCATGGCTCTCACCCGGCCACAGATTGCGCTCAAGTGCTGCGGCAAGTGCTGCGGGTCCGGATTTCAGCGCCTCGGCATAGGCATTGGCCCGGCCATGGAACGCCTCCCACATCACCTTCACCTTTTTGCCCACCGACAGGTCGCCCACGCCCATTTCACGCAAATTGACATCCATGTCGTTGAACATCGCATCAAACAGGGCTTGCGACACTTTTTGACCGGCGGGTTCAGCCGAAAGGCGGCGTATCAGCAGATAGGCGTGCAGCCCCACCATATCAAACCGGCCGTCCAGCGTGTCGGGCACTTTGAGTTCGGCATAAAAGAACGGCGCCCGCGCGGAGCGCACGGCGGCGGTGTAAAGTTCATAGCCGCGGCGCTCAGTGCTGGCACCGCCGAGCAGTCCGAACAGATTTAACACGCCCATAATCGGTCCCTTCTGCAGCATCCCACGGCCACGGAGGAGCCGCGCGGAAAATGGGGCGTGACGCGCGCCCTGTCTGGCACTAGATGGAGGACGAT
>CAIZGT010000648.1 GCA_903932545.1 uncultured Rhodospirillales bacterium | reverse complement strand
TCGAGCCCCACGCCGCCACGGCCATCCCGCCGTGCCTGTTCTTCATAGGCGCGCCGTGGTGAGGCATAGCGCGAGTATGGGTCGAGGTGATTGAACAATTCGTCAAAAAACGCGCTGATCAGCCCCTGCGTACCAGCACGGCGCACCGCTTCGGAATTGTCCCACGCTAGTCGCGCCAACACGGCAACCGCCTCGCCCCAAGCACGCGGCTGGTCTTGCGGGGGCGGGGGGCGGTCAAGCAGGGGCTTGCCGCTGAGCAGCAGACGCAACGATTGCGGGCTGAGATCGGCAACAAAGCGTGAATCCAGCGTCGTCAGTCCGCGCAGCCCCCAGATCGCCAATTGGCCGTTGCTTTCCGGCTCCAGAATGCGCGGCTCCATGAAGGAGAATGCGGCAGCGGTCACCGAGGCGATCAGCCGTTGATCCAGGCTATCGGCAGAGAATGGCTCGGCCTGCGCGCGCGGTGCGAGCGCAAGTGCCAGCAGCGCCAACAACAGGGCCACCCGCAGATCCAAAATGGGGGCGGGGCGTGCTATCACTGCGGCCGCGAGCGCCTCCCGTCCTTTTTGCCGAGTTTTTTGCTGTGCTTTTTATTGGCTTTTTTGTCGGGCTTGGCTGCAAAGCTCGGCTTGGCGCCTGCTTTCGCGACGGTGGGGCGTTTGAGGCTGCTCGGGCTTGGCGCGCGCTCGGATGTGGCACCGCCAGTAAGCAGATGGAACACCAAACGGCCAGTGAGCGGGCTCGCCTCGCTCAGCCGCGCTTCCACCTGTTGCGCGAGGCTGAACACCATGCGCGTGCGGCGGCCAGACAGGGTTTGCGTGGTGTCGTCAAACATCCAGAAATCATCCGGCAATGCGCCCATTGGCACCAGGCCGGTGGCACCACTGTCGATCAATGTGACAAACAGTCCGAATCGCGTCACGCCGGAAATGCGGGCGGGGAACACCACGCCCTGCTTATCTGCCATGAACGCCGCGAGATAACGGTCAATCGCGTCACGCTCGGCCAGCGTGGCGCGGCGTTCAGTGGCGGTGATATGCTCGGCAGTTTCGGGAAAGCGGGCAACGTCTTCATTGCTCAGCCCGTCTTCACCCAGCTTGAGGCCGGTGATCAGTGCGCGATGCACCATCAGATCGGCATAACGCCTGATCGGGCTGGTGAAATGGGCATAGCGTGCCAGTGCCAAGCCGAAATGGCCGATATTGTCCGGGCTGTATTCCGCTTGCGACTGGCTGCGCAGCACCACCTCGTTGACCATCTGCGCCTCAGCCGTATCCGCCACCTTCTTGAGCACATGATCCAGGTCACGCGGCTGAAGATTGTTGCCCGGTGGCAGCGAGATGCTGAACTGGCTGAGGAAGCCGCGCAGATTGTCGAGCTTCTCCTCTGATGGCGGTGCATGGACGCGATACATGCACGGCCGCGACAGGCGCTCAAGCTCCTCAGCGGCGCAGACATTGGCCAGCACCATAAATTCTTCAATCAACTTGTGGCTGTCCAGCCGTGGGCGCGGCGCGATGGATGCCACCTTGCCCTCATCATCCAGCACCACTTTGCGCTCCGGCAGATCCAGATCAAGCGTGCCGCGATCCTGGCGGGCTTGGAGCAGCGCGCGGAAGGCGGAATACAGCGGCGCGATCGGCAGATGCGTCTCGGCCTCGGAGTCGGTGATCTCCTGCACCTCCTCATAGGTGAGCCGCGCGGCCGAGCGCATCAGGCCGCGCCCGAAGCGATGGCCGATTTTGCGGCCCGAGGCGTCGATGTTCATCTCGACATAGAGGCAGCCACGATCTTCATTCGGCCGCAACGAGCACCAGCCGTTGGAAAGTTCCTCCGGCAGCATCGGCACCACGCGATCGGGGAAATAACATGAGTTCCCACGCAGCCAGGCGTTGCGATCCAGCGCCGAACCATGGCGGACATAATGCGCCACATCGGCAATCGCCACGATAAGCCGAAAGCCGCGTCCATCTGGCTCAGCGAACACCGCATCATCAAAATCCCGCGCATCCGCCCCGTCGATGGTGATGAGCGGAATGCGGCGCAGATCGTCGCGCCCATTGATCGGTGTCGCTTGCGCCGCCGCGGCTTCGGCCACCGCTTCAGGCGGAAACACCTGCGGAATGTCATGCGTGTAGAGCACCAACAAGCTCACCGACCGCGCATCGCCCATCTTGCCCAGGCGCTCGATAATCTTCACCGGCTTGAGGCCAAGCGCCGAACTCGGCAACGGATTGGCCAGCACGATATCGCCCGGCTCTGCGCCATGATCCTCACCGGGCGGGACGACCCATTCGGCCTTAACCTTCTTATCCGTCGGCGTGATCCGCCCGCCGCCATTCTCCTGACGGCGGAACACCCCCACCACGCGGCCCGGCGCTTCGCTCAGGCGCTTGATCGTGCGGCCTTCATAGCGGCCAGTGCCAATCGGGCGCAGATGCGCCAGCACGCGCTCACCAGGGGCGAGGGCTGGCAAGCCACGCGCTTCCGGCTGCATATAAACGGTGGGCGGCGGCCCCGGCTCGGTCCAGGCCACCGGGCGGCCGATAGCGTCCCCATCCGGGTCGGTGCCGGTGATTTGCACCACGACAGCATCGGTGTTGCGCGCGGGCGGCGTGAATCGGCGATGCCCGGCAGGGGCGATTTCACCTTCTTCGGACAGCGCCTTGAGCAGGTCGCGCAAGGGGTGGCGGTGCTCTACGGTCAGGCCGAAGAAATCGCTGATCTCACGCTTGCCGACGCGGCCCGGCGCACTGGCGATGAAGTG
>CAIZGT010000647.1 GCA_903932545.1 uncultured Rhodospirillales bacterium | reverse complement strand
GTCCGAGTCGTCCCATCAGAATGGTTTTGACGCCCAAAAAATCCCATGCTATCCCAAGCTATCCCAGTCGTGCACATCTGGGGCGGTGGCGGTGCGGGGTCGGAGGCGACGCTGGCTGTCTCATCACCGGCAAACACTCGCGCAACGAAAGGCCATTTCGGCCAAATGAGCCTATTCATGGGGCTGCATCAGAGCAGGTTGGACGCGAAAGGGCGGGTGAGCATCCCGGCTCCCTTCCGCGCCGTGCTGCGCAGTCGCGCCCATGATGGCGAGACTCCAGATCTGGTGATGCGCGCCTCGCATAATTTCACCTGCATCGAGGGCTGGGCGGCGCGCGACATCGTCCAACTCAGCGACAAGCTCGACGCACTGGCTGAGTTCAGCGCCGAGGCCAACGATCTCAACCTCGTGCTGTTCGGCGAAGCACAGAGCCTGCCGCTGGACCGTGAGGGCCGCGTTGTGCTGCCCGAGCAGATGCTCATACATGCCAACATCAAAGACGCCGTCACCATCGTTGGCACCCGCAACACGTTCCAGCTTTGGGAGCCCGCCGCGTATGAGCGCCGCCGGGCTGAAGCGCGTGCCAATGCGCCAAGCATCAGGCTGCCAGGAGGCGCTGCATGAGCGGCCATATTCCGGTTCTGCTCGCCGAAGTGCTGGAACACCTCGCCCCAGTGCAAGGCGAAACCCATCTGGACGGCACGTTCGGCGGCGGTGGTTATGCCGCCGCCATCCTGCAAACCGGCGCCACGCTGTGGGCAATTGACCGCGATGCGGAGGCGATTGCGCGCGGTGCCACCCTGGCCGCGCAATTCCCCGGCCATCTGCATCTGATCCAAGGTGGGTTTGGTGACATGCTCAGCCTGCTCCGGGCGCGCGGTGTTTCGCAGTTAGACGGCGTGGTGCTCGATCTCGGCGTGTCATCCTTCCAGATCGACACGCCCGAACGCGGCTTCAGCTTCCGCTTTGACGGCCCGCTCGACATGCGCATGGGACAGCATGGGCCAACTGCGGCCGATCTCGTCGCCACCCTCTCGGAAGCCGAACTCGCCGACACAATCTATCAATATGGCGAAGAACGCCTCTCACGGCGCATCGCCAAAGCCATCGTTGCTGCGCGCAGCGAGGCGGCCATCACCACCACATCACAACTCGCCGACGTGATCCGCAAAGTGGTGCCAAAAACCGGCAATGGCATCGATCCGGCCACCCGCAGCTTCCAGGCTCTGCGCATCGCGGTGAACGATGAACTCGGCCAAATCGAGCGCGCCCTCACGCAAGCCGCCGAACTGCTCGCGCCCGGCGGTCGGTTGGTGGTGGTGTCGTTCCACTCGCTGGAAGACCGCCTGATCAAACGCTTCATGACCGAGGCCAGCGGCCGCACCCCAGGCCCGTCGCGTTACGATCCGCGCGGGCTGATGGCGCGCGAGACGCCGAAATTCGAGTTGCTCACCCCGCGCGCTGTGAAGCCGACCTCGGCTGAAGCCAACACCAATCCGCGCGCCCGCAGCGCCAAATTGCGCGCGATGCTGAAGCTTGAGGTGGCGGCATGATCCGGCCTTTCACGCTGCTTGCTCTTATCGCCGCCGGTGGGGCGGGGCTGAACCTCTACAACGTCAAGCGCGAGGCGCAGCTGGAGGAGCAGAGCACGGTCAAAATCCTGCGTGAGGCGAAGGATGTGCGCACCCATGCCGGGCTGCTGCACGCCGAATACGACTTGCTGAGCGATCCAGACCGCCTGCATGAATTGGCCAATCAGGTGCTGAAGCTGCAGCCGACCGACCCGAAACAATATGTCGCCCTCGCCGATCTCACCAAGCGGCTGCCTGCAACCGCCCCACTGCCCGCTCCGCCAGAGCCCCCAAAGGTTGAGGCGCCGAAACCCGAAGCGCCACTGCCGGATCTGGTGGCAGAGAAGGCTGAGCCGAAATTGCCAGAGAGATCGGCAGAGAGATCACCAGAGAGATCATTCGACAAGTCTGGTGAAAAGCTGGCCGACAAACCCGAGCCGAAGCCGTTGGCTGAAAAGCCGGTGCAACTGGCCATCGCGCCGAAGCCCGCTTCGGTGGCGGCCGCCCCTGCGGCGCCCCAAGCGGCACAGCCCGCCCCAGCCGCATCGCACCCAGTGGTCGCCGCCAAGCCCGCGCCCACAATCGTGGCCGATGCTCGCCCAGTCCCGGCTCAAGCCCCGCGCCCCCAGGCGCCACGGCCAATGCCTGCGGTGGTTGAAGCGCCTGCGCCGGTGGCCATGCCTTATGCAGGTTCGGCGCTTGGCATGGCGCGAATGCGGGCGAAGTTTGTGCCCGCCGACTCCGGGGCCGAGCGATGAGCGGCGCACCCAAAGCCTCATCGCTGGCCAAACGCTTCGGCGCACCGCGTCAGGCGAGCGTGCCGCAGATGGAGGACGTGCGCGTCACCGCGCCAGATCTGGCACGCCGCGCCGTGCTGGAGAAATCACGCGGCCGTTTGGTGCTGGCCGCCTTCGGCTTCGCCGTGCTGTTCGCAGCCATTGACGCGCGGCTGGCTTGGGTGACGGTGATCAACCCACACGAGCCGAAATTCGCCATCGCCGCGGCCGGGAAGGCCGCCGAGCCCGCCCGCCCCATCGCTCCCAAGCCCCCCACCATCATCGCCCCCGCCGCCGCCCCGGCGATGGCCCCACATGCGCGCCGGGCGATGATCACGGATCGCAACGGCGAAGTTCTCGCCCTCTCGCTGCCCACCGCCTCGGTGATCGCCGACCCTCGGCTGATCCTGGATGCGGACGAGGCGGCACATAAGCTCAAAACCGTGCTGCCCAAGCTGGACGAAGCGGCGATGGCGGCAAAGCTGCGCGATCCGGCCAAAAAATTCGTCTTCGTCGAACGCCAAATCACCCCGCGTCAGGAATTGGCAATCAACCAGCTCGGCATCCCCGGCATCAACTTCGAGCGCACCGAGAAACGACGCTATCCGCTGGGTCGCATGGCGGCCCAGGTGCTCGGCGGAGTGGATGTTGACAGCCACGGCATCGCCGGCGTGGAGAAGCATTTCGACGAACGCTTGATGAACGACGCCTCCCCTCTGCGCCTGTCGCTCGACGTGCGCGCGGAGTCGGTGGTGCGTGAAGAACTCTCCGCCGCGATGGGCGAATTCCAAGCCGTCGGCGGCGCCGGCATCATCATGGATGTGCGCACTGGCGAGGTGATCGCCATGGTATCGCTGCCGGATTTCGACATCAACGAGCCGAAAGGTGCAACTGCCGATGCGCGGTTCAACCGGGCGGTAACAGGCGTTTATGAGCCCGGCAGCACGTTCAAGCTGCAAACCGTGTCGATGGCGCTTGACTCCGGCGCGGTGCATATCTGGAACGGATTTGACGCCACCAATCCGATCAAGAT
>CAIZGT010000646.1 GCA_903932545.1 uncultured Rhodospirillales bacterium | reverse complement strand
CTCACCCAATGGGGCGAGATGCAGATCAGCCGGCTCTCCGGCAAACCCGCCGGTCGCCAGCCTATCCGCACCACCACGCATCCACTCTCCACCCTCGGCACCGTGATGGACGGCATTGCGCGCCACTTGGCCAAGGGTGCGCTGGTCTATTGGGTCTGCCCGCTGGTGAGCGAGAGCGAGACCATCGATGTCGCCGCCGTCGAAGCGCGTTATGCGCAGCTGACCGAGCGGTTTGGCAATATCGTCGGCCTCGCGCATGGGCGGCAAGATACGCCGGTGCGTGAGCAGGCGCTGACGGATTTCGCCTCCGGTGCGAAGCGGCTCCTGGTCGCCACCACGGTGATCGAAGTGGGTGTGGACGTGCCCGCCGCCTCGGTGATGGTGATCGAGCAAGCCGAGCGGTTCGGCCTCGCCCAACTGCACCAATTGCGCGGCCGCGTCGGGCGGGGGGCGGCGCAAAGTTTCTGCCTGCTGCTCTATGACGACAAACTCACCGAAACCGCCCGCAAACGCCTGAATCTTCTGCGTGAAACCGAAGACGGCTTCCGCATTGCCGACGAAGATTTCCGCCTGCGCGGTGGTGGTGATCTGCTCGGCACCCGCCAATCCGGCCTGCCCGGTTGGAAAATCGCCGACCCGGAAGGCGATGAAGGTTTGTTGCACATGGCGGGCAAAGATGCCGATGTACTGCTGGAACGCGATCCGCGTTTGACCTCCGAACGCGGCAAAGCGGTGCGATTGCTGTTGCGGCTGTTTGACCGGATCGAAGCGTTTCGGACGTTGAATTCTGGTTGAAAGATCAATTATGAGCCGCGAATACCCCACCCGCCCGCTGGTCGGAATCGGCGTCTGTCTGCTGCGCCCCGGTGCCGTGCTTCTGGTCCGGCGCGGCAATCCGCCGAACAAGGGCAGTTGGGCCCTTCCCGGCGGGGGCCAGGAACTCGGAGAAACCGCGCAGGCCTGCGCAAGGCGGGAACTCGAAGAGGAAACCGGCCTCACAGTCGGTGACCTGCACCTTGCGGCCGTGGTCGATTCGCTGACCGGAGACAGCGCAGGACGCATCCGCTTCCACTACACCATCATCGACTACGCCGCTCTCTGGCAGGGTGACTCGCCCAGGCCAGGCGGTGATATCACCGAGCTAGCCTGGGCCGCATTCGAAGATCTCCCACGCTTCAAACTCTGGTCAGAGGCACATCGGGTGATCAACATCTCCTGCGGCTTGCTCGGATTGGCGGCTCCGGGCAGTCTGCCGACGCAATGATACAGGGGCCGATGATGACCGAGACCGCCATGCACTATTACGAACCCGCCACCGGCCACGGCCTCAACCACGACCCATTCAATTCCATCATAGGGCCGCGCCCGATTGGCTGGGTGTCCACCAAAGGTCTCGACGGTTCGCTCAATCTTGCGCCCTACAGCTTCTTCAACGGCTTCAATTATATCCCGCCGATCATCGGCTTCTCCTCCACATCGGTGAAGGACACCGCGCGCAACGCCATCGACACGGGTGAATTCGTCTGGAACATCGCCACCAAATCCCTCTCAGACGCGATGAATGAGAGCTGCGCGCCGGAGCCTTATGGCACCTCCGAATTTGTCCGCGCGGGCCTCACGCCGCTGCCAAGCCGCAAAGTGGCAGCGCCGCGCGTGGCTGAGAGCCCAGTGAATTTTGAGTGCAAAGTCACCCAAGTGGTGAAACTCAAGAACATTGATGGCGAAGACACGCCCGCTGTGATGGTGTTCGGCCAGGTGATTGCGGTGCACATCGCCCAGCATCTGATTGTGGACGGCGTGTTCGACACCTTCGCGGCAGGCATTATCCTGCGCGCCGGCGGGCCGTCCGCCTACGCATTGATCACCCCCGAGACCCGGTTCGATATGCGGCGTCCAGCCTAACCCACACCAATGACCCAAGCGGCTGCCCCGGAGCGAACAGGTCCGGGGCCTCCCCGCGCAACAACGCTGGCAGCAGGCGCAACGGCCCGCCATGGGCGACCACAATGGCATCTTCGCCGGCACTGATCAGGTCGCGTGCGAAGCAACTCACGCG
>CAIZGT010000645.1 GCA_903932545.1 uncultured Rhodospirillales bacterium | reverse complement strand
TCGACGAGCCGACCAACGATTTGGATTTGGAAACGCTCGAACTGCTGCAGGAATTGCTGTCTGACTACGCGGGCACCGTCATTCTGGTCAGCCATGACCGTGACTTCCTGGATCGCGTTTGCACCAGCGTGATCAACGCCGAGGGTGACGGCGTGTGGATCGAATATCCCGGTGGGTATTCCGACATGCTCACCCAGCGCGGCAACGCCACCAAAGCGGTCGAAGTTGCGGCGAAGGCGAAATCAGCTCCGACGGCGCAGGCGGCTCGCCCGGCTGGGGCGAAGAAGATGAGCTTTAAAGACAAACACGCGCTGGAAACCCTGCCACGCGAGATGGAAAAACTCGCCTCCGAAATCGCCAAGCAGCGTCGCTTGCTGGATGATCCGGGCCTGTATAAAAAAAATCGGGCAGCGTTCGACGCCGCATCCGCTGCCCTGACTGCGGCGGAGACTGCCTTGGCTGCCGCTGAAGAACGCTGGTTGGAATTGGAGATGATGCGAGAGGGAAGCAGCACAAGCTGACGTAATTTCGATCTAGATCTTGCAAAATGCTGCTGACGCACTGGAAATATTTATGAATGCTATAGTAAATTTATCCGGCCGCGCTTGGTTTTTTCTCTTTTTTACCATTTACCTAGCGCTCTCACTCGCCGCCATCGCTCAATACAATTTCGATATTTCCTATTTTGTCGGTGCCGGCGATGCGTTCGTCCGTGCTGATGAACTGCAAATCCCAATCCATATCAGGCCAATGGCGGCTGGCTATGACGGTCAATTCTATTATCGCTTGGCCATCGCGCCGTTTGATGCCGCGCGACACGCTTATGGTGTGGTGATTGATCTCCCCACCATTCGTATGCAGCGGATATTATATCCGCTGCTCGCGCATTTCCTCAGCTTTGGCAGCGTGCAGATGATCCCGATGGTGATGTGGGGGATCAATATTGCGGGCCTTGGTCTGATTGGCGTGTTTTCCGCCCGGCTGTCCCAGCACCTTAAAATTTCAGGCACCGCGGCGTGGATGATCATGGTCTGGCCCGGTCTGATCATCACGCTGAGTTGTGATACCACGGAGATCACTGCACTCAGCCTGCTACTGGCCGCACTGTGTGCCTATTTTGCCGACCGCATCTGGCTTTACGCGGTGCTCGCCACACTGACGAGTTTGACGCGAGAGACCAGCATTCTGGCATTCGGTGGCGTGCTGCTGTGGGAAATGCTGGCCGCGTGGCGCGCGGGCTCGCTGCGCAAACATTGGCTGCGGATTTTGGTGTGCGGCATCGCGCTCATTCCGTTCTTGATCTATCGCGAGACGCTGCAGAGCATCGATGGCGGCAAGGCGGCGATGGAGTTCTCCAAGGGCAACACTGGCCTGCCCTTTGTCGGTGCGGTGCGCGCGTTGGAATATGCGGTGTTCCGCGCCTGGGTGGAGATAAGGCAAAGCGGCTTCAACTTGGCCGATTATCGCGTCTTCACCCGCGTCTCGCTGATCTATGAAGTGGCGTGGCTGCTCGGTGCCGGGCTGTGCATCGCCGCCAGACTGCGCCAGGCGTGGCGCCTGCCAGGCACGGCCGTGCTGGTCAGCGCTTGGCTGCCGATCTGTGCGTTGATGATTTTGCTCAACAACACATGGGGGCCCTGGGTGGAGCCGCGCGGCTTCTTCCGCGCGTTCAGTGAATTCTATGTTCTTGGCAGCCTTATCGTTGCCAGCACAAAGCCACCAGCCTGGATGCGCTGGTATCTGATCGGCGGCGGGGCACTCGCGGGGCTGATGATGTATCTGCCAATGCTGACACACGGGTTTTAAAGCCACAGGCTGCGACAATACTGTGGCTATTTAGCAACAAATATCGCTGACATATGCATGGCCGGATTGATCCGGGTGCAATCACCCGATTGACGTCATCGAATTGACATAAACAAAGATTGCAGTTTTCTGAGCGTTTGTTCATTAAAAAATCTTTATTGCAATATTTTCGCAATATATCAGGCAGTGCGTGTCG
>CAIZGT010000644.1 GCA_903932545.1 uncultured Rhodospirillales bacterium | reverse complement strand
TGATCGGCTATCTGCTCGGCTCGGTTCCGTTCGGGCTGCTGCTGACGCGTTTTGGGGGGTGGGGGACATTCGTCAGATCGGTTCGGGCAATATTGGGGCGACCAATGTGTTGCGGACCGGGCGGAAGGATTTGGCCGCCGCAACCACGCTGCTCGATGGTGCCAAGGGGGCGGCGGGGGTGCTGATCGGCGCGCAATTTGGTCCGTTCGGCGCGCTGATTGGTGGCATTGCGGCGGTGCTGGGTCACCTGTTCCCAGTGTGGTTGAGGTTCAAGGGCGGCAAGGGTGTGGCCACCGGATTTGGGGTTTTGATCGCCGCATCACCGATTGCGGGCTTGGCCGCAGGTGCGATTTGGATTTGTGCCACCAAATTAATGAAGATTTCATCGGTCTCTGCGCTTGTTGCGTTTCTATGCGCGCCACTGCTGATGGTGTTGATCGATGGGCGTGAGGATCGACTGCTGTTGGCGGTGGTGGTGATGAGCCTGGTTTGGGCGCGGCATCACGGCAATATCCGGCGGATTATTGACGGCACAGAACCAAGGATTGGACAGAAATGAAAGATGGCCATCACCGTTTGCGGCTTGCGCGCACGAACGGTGTTGGCCCGGTTCTGTATCGTCGCCTGATGCAGCGTTTCGGCGGTGCGGAGGCAGCCTTGGCTGAACTGCCAGCAATCGCCGCCCGCGCGGGGCGATCTGGGCCGATGGAAATCCCAACGCCGGGGAGTGTTCGCCGCGAGATGGACGCCATTGCCAAGCGCGGCGGGATGATGCTGTTCGTCGATACGCCGCAATATCCCGAATTCCTCGCCTTGCTTGATGATGCGCCTGCGGTGATTTCGGTGTTGGGCGATCCGACCCATTTCCACAAGATTGGCGTGGCGCTGGTGGGTGCGCGCAATGCTTCGGCCAATGGCATGACATTCGCTTCCCGTCTGGCGCAGGAACTGGCGGGGCGAGATGTGGCGGTGGTCTCGGGCCTCGCGCGCGGGATTGACGGTGCGGCGCACAAAGGGGCGCTGAAATCGGGCGAAACCATCGCCTGTATCGCCGGCGGGCTGGATCAGCCCTACCCGTCTGAGCATGCAGCCTTGCAGGACGAGATTGCGGAGCGCGGCCTCGTTGTCGCGGAAGCGCCACTTGGCACGGCACCCCAGGCACGGCATTTCCCGCGCCGCAACCGGGTGATTGCCGGGCTGTCATTGGGCGTGGTGGTGGTTGAAGCGGCGTTGCGCTCCGGCAGCCTGATCACCGCGCGCCTCGCCCAGGAGGAAGGGCGCGAATTGTTCGCCGTTCCCGGCTCCCCGCTCGACCCGCGCTGCCATGGCTCGAACGCGCTGCTGCGGGCGGGCGCGCATGTGACGGAGAATGCGGAGGATATCCTGTCAAATCTGCCAGATCACCCGCTGCGTGAGGGGATTTTGCGTGATCCGCTGTTCGCCCGTGAGCCGGTGGCGGCGTTGGTGGCACCGCCCGATATCGCCCGCGCCGCCCACCCAGACACGCTCTCGGCGGTGTGGGGATTGTTGGGCGCTGCACCATGCGCTGTTGACGATCTCTTCGCGCACTGCCAGTTCTCACCATCAGAGGTTCGTGCGGCGCTGCTTGATCTTGAACTGGCAGGACGTGTTGAAACTCTGCCGGGTGGCAAAATTGCCTTGCTAAATCAGGGGGCTTCGTGCCCACGCTGATAAAAACCCTATGCTGTTAAAATAACGCCTGACGTGAGCCAGAACGCCCCATATGCCCGACGTTGTCGTTGTCGAATCCCCGGCTAAAGCCAAAACGATCAACAAGTATCTCGGCAACGGGTTTACCGTGTTGGCGAGTTTCGGCCATGTCCGCGACCTGCCGCCGAAAGATGGCTCGGTGCGGCCAGATGAAGATTTCGCGATGGATTGGTCGTCTGATGAACGCGGCGCGCGACAGATCGCTGCCATCGCCAAGGCGATCAAGGGCACCAAAATTCTGTATCTCGCCACTGACCCGGATCGCGAAGGTGAGGCGATTTCGTGGCATGTGAAGGCGATGCTGGCGGAGAAGAACCTTCTCAAGGGCATTGACGTTCGCCGGATCACCTTCAACGAGATTACCCGCAACGCTGTTAAATACGCGATGGACCATCCGCGTGAGCTCGATCAGCCGCTGATCGAGGCGTATATGGCGCGGCGTGCACTGGATTATTTGGTGGGTTTTACCCTCTCGCCGGTGCTGTGGCGCAAACTGCCGGGCAGCAAATCGGCTGGGCGCGTGCAATCGGTGGCGCTGCGGCTAATTTGCGAGCGTGAAGCCGAAATCGAAGTTTTCAAAACGCGCGAATACTGGTCGATTGAAGCCGCCCTCAGCACGCTGGCCGGTGCGCCGTTTGCCGCGCGATTGACGCATCTGGACGGGCGCAAGCTCGATCAGTTCGACATCAACAACGCAACCCTCGCCGAAGCAGCGCGGCTGCAAGTTGCGGCGGCAAAGCTCGCCGTCACCAGCGTTGAGCGCAAGCGCGTCAAGCGCAACCCGCCGCCGCCGTTCACCACCTCCACACTGCAACAGGATGCCTCGCGGAAGTTGGGCATGTCCGCCCAGCAGATCATGCGCCTTGCCCAGCAATTGTATGAGGGCGTGGAGATTGATGGCGATACGGTGGGTTTGATCACCTATATGCGAACCGACGGCGTGCAGATGGCGGCGGAGGCGATGGCCGCAATCCGCGAGCACGTGAGCGGGAATTTCGGCCCGAATTACATCCCCGCCGCCCCGCGTATTTACGCAACCAAGGCGAAGAACGCGCAGGAAGCGCATGAGGCGATCCGCCCCACCGATATTGCCCGCGAGCCGGACGCGGTGGCGCGCTATCTCGCCCCGGATCAGAAGCGGCTTTATGAGTTGATTTGGAAGCGCGCCGCTGCTTCGCAGATGTCGTCTGCGGAGTTGGATCAGGTGGCAGTTGATCTGGCTGACCCTCATCTAGCGAAATCGCCGATCCTGCGCGCCAATGGCTCGATTGTCGCGTTTGATGGGTTCCTTAAGCTGTATCGTGAAGAATCGGCTGACGAAAGTGCGCCCGATAAAGACAAGGACGACGACAATCGCATGCTGCCGCCGATGGCGGAGCGCGATCCGGTTAAAACCCGCAACGTCGCGGCTGAGCAGCATTTCACCCAGCCGCCGCCGCGCTATTCCGAGGCGAGTTTGGTGAAGAAAATGGAGGAGCTTGGCATTGGCCGCCCCTCCACCTATGCCTCCATCATCACGGTGCTGCAGGAACGTAGCTACGTTAAAATCGATAAGCGCCGCTTCATTCCCGAAGATCGCGGGCGGCTGGTGACGGCATTCCTCACCAGTTTCTTCGAGCGTTACGTCGATACCGGCTTCACCGCCGGGCTGGAAGAACAGCTCGACGATATCTCGGGCGGTCGGGCGGATTGGCGCGCAGTGATGCGGGCGTTCTGGCAAGATTTCTCCGCTGCCATCGCCGAGACCAAAGACCTCAAAATCTCGGACGTGATCGACGCGCTGGATGAAGATCTTGGTCCGCATTTCTTCCCGGCAAAGGAAGGTGAAGGCGATCCGCGCGAATGCCCGTCGTGCCATAAAGGCCGTCTGGGCCTGCGTCTGGGCCGACATGGCAGCTTTATTGGCTGCTCGAATTATCCGGATTGCTCCTACACCCGCCGCCTCGCCGTTGATGGCGCCGATGAGGAGGGCGGAGGCGCGCTGAAGGAAGGCACTCGCACTCTGGGCAAGCATCCGGTGACCGGCGATGAAATCACGCTGCGTCGCGGGCCGTATGGCGTATATGCCCAACAGGGTGAGCAAGTGCCGGACAGCAAGGTCAAGCCGCGCCGCACCTCGCTGCCCAAGGGGATGAACGCCGAGACGATGACGCTGGAAGACGCGCTCGGCCTGCTCTCGCTGCCGCGCATTGTGGGCATTCATCCGGAGTTGAAAGAGCCGATTGAGGCAGGGATTGGCCGGTTTGGGCCCTATGTGAAGATGGG
>CAIZGT010000643.1 GCA_903932545.1 uncultured Rhodospirillales bacterium | reverse complement strand
TCCACCGCGTTCGCCATGCTTGGCGGCCAACTCGCACCAGATCGCGGCGATATTCGGCTAGATGGCACGAGCCTTATTGCGTCGCCGCAGAATTTTGTCCGTGCTGGGATTGCACGCACCTTCCAAATCGCTTCGCTATTCGCCTCGATGATTGTACGCGAGAACGTGCAAACCGCGCTTCAGCGCAAAATCTGGCGCTTCTGGCAGCCCGCCACCCGCGCCAATCGCCCCGAGGCCGAAGCTCTCCTCGCCCGCGTCGGCCTCGGAGATCTCGCCGAGCACGACACCGCCGCCCTGGCTTACGGCGACGTGAAGCGTCTCGAACTCGCCATCACTTTGGCCGCAAGCCCGCGCGTGCTGCTGCTCGACGAACCCACCGCCGGCATGGCGCAGCCAGAGCGAAAAGCCGCCATGACGCTGATCGCCTCGCTGGCCGCTGAGGGCATCGGCGTGTTGTTCACCGAACACGATATGGACGCGGTGTTCACCCACGCCCAGCGCATTGTGGTGATGAATCGCGGCAAGCTGGTGGCTGAGGGCGCACCAGCGGACATCTCAGCCAATTCCTTGGTGCGAGAGGTCTATCTCGGCGCGTAAGGCCGGGCTATTTCGGGGACATGATCCGCACCGAATTCTTCACCGGCCCAGCTTTGGCCGAACAGATCGCCCCACTCTCCGCCCTGCGCATCGCAGTGTTTCGCGAGTGGCCGTATTTGTATGACGGCACGATGGCATCCGAGCAGGGCTTCATGGCCGGTTTCGCCGCCACCAACGGCGCCGGGATCGCCATTGCGTTTGACGGCGATCACGCCGTTGGTGCCTCCACCTGCCTGCCAATGACCGAGGAAGACGATCACGTCAAAGCGCCATTCCTCGCGGCGGGCCTAGACCCTGCCCGCTTTTGCTATTTCGGCGAATCGGTGCTGCTCTCGCCCTATCGCGGCCAAGGCATCGGTCTGAAATTCTTTGAATTGCGTGAGGCCCATGCCCGCGCCATGCCGGGCGTGACAACCGCCACATTCTGCGCCGTGCAGCGCCCGCTGCTGCACAATCTGCGCCCGGCCAACGCCGTCCCGCTCGACAATTTCTGGCGCAAACGCTCCTATCTGCCCACCGATCTCAGCTGCAACATGCAGTGGAAACAAATCGATAGCGACGACAAGGTGCCAAACACCCTGCGCTTTTGGATGAAGTCGCTGTGAAACTCGGCGTCCTCCCCTGGCGCGTCCGCCCCCGCCCGGGGGTGAAAGCCTGGGCCACGCGGTTAGAACGCGAAGTCTCGAATGCCGCCCTGCGCGGGGCCGAATTGCTGTTCACCGCCGAATACGCCCCGCTCGAACTCGCCATGCAGCCAAGCCCCAACCTTGCGGGCGAACTGCGCACCGCCTGCGACTTCGCGCAAGAAGCCATCGAGGCCGCCCGCGTCATCGCCCAGCGCCATAAAATCTGGCTGATGCCCGGCACGCTCCCCTTCCGCATCGGTGATAAAATCCACAACCGCGCCGCCCTCATCGCCCCTGATGGCCGCGTGGCATGGCAAGACAAGCATGTGATGACGCGCTTTGAGGCCGAACTCTGGGGCATCAATCCCGGCACCACGCCGAGCGTGTTCGAAACCCAATGGGGCCGCATCGGCATCGCCATCTGCTATGATCTGGAATTCCCGTCGCTGGTCCGTGCCCAGGTCCAAGCCGGGGCATGGCTCATCCTCGCCCCGTC
>CAIZGT010000642.1 GCA_903932545.1 uncultured Rhodospirillales bacterium | reverse complement strand
CGGACTTAATCACCTTGTCGATCTCGGTGATCGACTTGGTCCATTCGCCAAACGGTTGGCGCTCGGCGAGCATGTCTTTCATCTGCTCGTCAGTGTAGAAGCGTGCTTCGTCCACGTTGACACCAATGCATTGGCCGGGGCCAACGCGGCCCTTTTCCATGATGTCGCTTTCATCAAGCTTCACCATGCCGGTCTCGGAGCCCACGATCAGCAGCGCGCTTTTGGAGATCGAGTAGCGCAGCGGGCGCAGGCCGTTGCGATCCAAGCCCGCAATCACCCATTTGCCATCGGTGGCAGCAATAGCTGCCGGGCCGTCCCACGGCTCCATCACCGCGTTGCAATAGCTGAATAAGTCGCGATGCGACGATTTCATCGTGGCATCTGCGCCGATGCTGGACGGGATCATCAGCGCCTTGGCCATCGGCGCATCACGCCCAGCGCGCAGCAGGACTTCGAACACGTTGTCGAGCGAAGCGGTATCAGAGCCACCGGCCTGCACCACCGGCTTGATATCTTCCATATAACTGTCGAGCGATGGATCAGACAGCCGGGTTTCATGGCTGCGCATCCAGTTGACGTTACCGGAAATCGTGTTGATCTCACCGTTATGGGCAAGAACGCGGAACGGCTGGGCCAGCTTCCAGGTCGGGAACGTGTTGGTTGAATACCGCTGGTGATAAATCGCAAAGCGCGAGACGAAGCGGGTGTCGAGCAGATCCGGATAGAAATCCGTCAGGCTCTCGGCCAGAAACAAACCTTTGTAGATCAACGAGCGGCACGACAGCGAGCACAGATAAAGTTCTGAAATCTGTGCGGCAATCGCCTGTTTCTCGATGCGGCGACGAATAACGTAGAGATCACGCTCGAAATCCGCCTCGGACGTGCCGCGCGGGTTCCAGATCATGATCTGCTCAATCTCGGGACGGGTGGCGTTGGCCTTCTCGCCGATGCAGCCGACATTGATCGGCACTTGACGCCAGCCATAGATGGCATAGCCCATGCCGAGAATCTCGGTTTCCACAATTTGGCGGCACCGCTCCTGTGCGCCGAGATCGGTTTTTGGCAGGAACACTTGGCCAATGCCAATCGGGCCGACATGCAGCACATGGCCAGAACGCTGCACCGCCTCGGCGAAGAAATCCTGCGGGATTTCGATGTGGATGCCCGCACCGTCTCCGGTTTTGCCATCGGCATCCACCGCGCCGCGATGCCAAACCGCCTTGAGCGCGTTGATGCCGGCTTCCACCACATCACGCCGCTTCTTGCCATCCAACGCGGCGACGAGGCCGACGCCGCAATTGTCGTGCTCCATTGACGGATCATACGTCGCAGTGAGGCGTTTGGCGTTTTCGGCCCAGGCGGAAACAAATTCTGACCCGGTTTCGCCGGCCGCGCCAAGCATCTCGACATCCTGCGTCATGTGTCTCGTCCTTCGAACAAGCCCCCCGCATCACTGCGGATGCAGGGGTGTTTCAACTCAAATCAGAACTTCAGTCCGCGATCACGCAATTGCTGGCCGTGCTTCTGCACCGCCTGACGGAACGTGTTCTGGCTCCATGCCTGTGTGGCCTGTTGCACTTGCTGGCCAACCAGCGGCGCAGTTTTGAGCAGTTTTGCCCCAACCGGGGTGGAGTAGAATTCCTGCAACGTCTTTAAATCCGATGCAGTGAAGTTGTTCGCCCAGGGCTGCAACATCGCCTCGGTCAGATCAGGGATCGAGGCGTTGAAGTCTGGCATCAGCAGTTCATCGACAATCTTGGCAGCATCCTCAACCGACTTACCGCTGGCTTGGATCGTCGCCTGCACCATTTGATTGCGCATGGCGTTGAGCAAGGCCTTTACCTGCGCATTGATGCTCAGCATGTCGGCCATCGCATGTGCCTGCTTCAGAGCCGCTGTAACCTCGGGCGACATGCTGGGTGCCGGGGGGGCGCCAGGGGCGGGCTGCGCTGCAGCGGGCACGAACGATTGCACGACCAGCGCCAAAGCGGCGATTGGGGCGAGTTTTAGAAAACGCATACGTTTCACTCCGCGGCCACCGCTGCGGTGGCATTTTGTTTCAGATATGCTCGGACCTGCTCGGCAGCATCACGACCGTCCTTGATCGCCCATACCACCAGTGAGGCTCCCCGCACGATATCACCTGCGGCAAAAACGCCATCCAAGCTTGTCATGAAAGTTCGGTTATCCACTTTCAAAGTGCCCCAGCGCGAGACCGACAATTCTGCGTCGCCAAACATCTTTGGCAAATCTTCCGGATCAAATCCCAGCGCCTTGATCACCAAATCTGCATCAAGGGTGAAATGGCTCCCGTTGATCGCCTCAACCGATTGGCGGCCTGAGGAATCAGGCAAGCCAAGATGCATACGGATGGCACGCACGCCAGATACTTGGCCATCGCCCTGGAATGCTTCAGGTGCGGCGAGCCAGACGAAATCAACCCCCTCCTCGGTGGCGTTCTTCACTTCGCGCATCGAGCCTGGCATGTTAGCCTTGTCGCGGCGATAGACGCATTTTACCGATTTGGCGCCCTGCCGCACGGCGGTGCGCACGCAATCCATCGCGGTATCACCGCCACCGATTACCACCACATTCTTGCCCGCCGCATTCAACGCGCCGTTCTCGTATTCCGGCACATGGTCGCCCAAATTGGCGCGGTTGGAGGCGGTGAGGTAGTCCAGCGCCGGGACAATGCCAGACTGCCCGGCACCCGGCCCGCCAATGTCACGCGCCTTATAAACCCCGGTTGCGATCAGAAGCGCGTCGTGCTGTGCGCGCAAATCGGCGAACGACACGCTGCCGCCGATATCCGCGCCGAGATGGAAAATCACGCCACCCTCTTCGAGCAGCTTCCAGCGCCGAATAACGATCTCTTTTTCCAGCTTAAAGCCCGGAATGCCGTAAATCAGCAAGCCAAGATCG
>CAIZGT010000641.1 GCA_903932545.1 uncultured Rhodospirillales bacterium | reverse complement strand
TTAACATTTGCCCACGATATGTAAGCATTGGCACCCATAGTAACATTGCTACCCACCGTAAGCGTTTCTATCTGAGCAGTAGTTATCTTGCCGCTAGTAACATCTATCTTGTCAGCCTTAACAGTACCAGCATACACCCAGTCCGCCGTAACAGACTGAGCCCACATCGGCGTGGCCGGTGACAATCACCACCGGCATCGTGCAACCGCGCTCCTGCAATTCGGCATGAAGCTCCAATCCATCCATGCCCGGCATGCGAACATCGATCACCAAGCAGCCCGGTTCCAAAGCATCGATCTGATCGAGCAGGGCTTCGGCCGATTCATAGGTTTTGGCTGCAATGCCGAACGAAACCAACAACAGCGCCAGGGATCGGCTCACGGCTTCGTCGTCATCAACGACATGAACCATCAGCGTTTGGCCGGGTGCTGGATGGGCAGAGAGTGCGGGCTGGTTGGTATTTGCCAGACCGGCACTGGCAGGCGGGACATGGAAGTTCATGCGGCAACTCCTTGCGGCAGCAGAGCGGGAAGGGAAATCCGGAAAATCATGCCCCCAGTGGGGTTAGCCAACGCGGTCAGCATGCCGCCATGACCCTCGACAATGGTGCGGCAGATTGCGAGGCCGATGCCCATGCCGGAGCGTTTGGTGCTCACAAATGGCTCAAACAGGCGCTCTGCGATGCCAGGTGCCAAGCCTGGGCCATTGTCGGTCACCTCAATCCAGACAGCACTTTCCAGGCCGAAATGTGCGCTGACATCAATGCGTCCGGTCGGTTTGCCCGCTTGGGGTGGATCGGCCTGACTCTCCTGGATGGCTTCGGCGGCATTGCGGATCAGGTTGAACAGCACCTGGCCAATTTGCGTGCGGTCGAGCAGGGAATTGCCAATCCTGTCATCGACGCTACAGCGCAGAGCGATGCCTTCCGTGTGTCCATCGGTTCGTGCAAGGTCACAGGTTTCGCGCAGCAACTCAGCGATGTTCTCTGGCTGCAACTCCACCTCACCGCGTTCGACAAAATCGCGCAGGCGGCGGACGATGGCGCCAGCACGCAGCATTTGCTGTGCTGCATCTGCCACCGCGCCACGCGCGGCAAGCAGCGCGTTGGCATCGCCTGCCGAGCTGCGTTCCAGCAGGCGGGAACCGGCGTTGAGATAATTGGTGGCAGCCGCCAGCGGTTGGTTCAACTCATGCGCCAACCCGCTCGACATCGCACCCATCGCGCTCAATCTCGTCACGCGCAGTAACTCCGCCTGCAATTTGCGCAGGCGCATTTCCGAGCGACGGCTTTGTGTCACATCGCGGCTAACCGACACCACGCCGACCACCGTCCCTTCAGCGTTCTGCCAAGGGGCAACCGTCATGCCCAACCAGCGAGATGTGCTCTCACCAGGACGGAAATATTCCTGCTCAAAACTTGTCATCCGCCCGGTTGCGAGCACGCGGCGGTCTGCGGCGTCGATGCGGCGGGCGAGAATTGTGGGAAACAGATCGGCGGTCGTGCGGCCCAAAACCTGCCACTCAGCCCAGGCTGGACCACCATTGCCGCCGGGGTTGGTGAGGGCTGCGCGATTGACCATCACGTATCGCAGTTCCAAGTCTTTGACATGAATTGATTCAGCCGTGCCATTGACCACCGAGACCAGCAATTCATGGCCGGTTCTGGCCTCACGCAATGCCATCCGCTCGGCGGCGGCGCGGCGGCGCAGGACGGCGTCGGCGCGCAGCATACTCAGACGCAACTGTTCGAGCTCTGCCACCATCATCGTGCCGCTCAGCGGCTTGGGGACCGCACTGCCGGATGCCACATTGCCGGTCAGTGCAGACAATTGGCGGACCCAGCGCGCCAATCGGCGGCTGACATGCAGTGCCACCGCGAGGCCAAACAGCAGAACCATCGTCGCCATCAGGCTGGTCAGCGGGATGCCCCAATAGGCCGGGGCGAACGCCTCGTGTTGCGATTCTTGGTAAACAATCTGCCAATTGGCCACAGTGCGCAGGTTGATGTGCGTGGCGGCTTGATCACCGTCGGTCTGATACGGCTTGCCCGCCAATCTTGTGACATTGCGCGAGGCGGCGACCACGGCGTGCCGCGCGTCCAGCAACATCGCCAACCTAGCGGAATCGGCGTCTTCAGCCGAGTCAGCGTCAATGTGGCGCAACAGCGTGATCAGCCGATCCACCGGCAGCAGCATTTCCAGAAAAAATACGGCCTCGTTCTCGCGCATCACCGGCGTGATGATCGGGATGATCAGCATGCCTGAACCCTCGGCGCGCGTGACATTTCCGATTACACCCGCTTCGGTGTGCGATGCCTGTGCTGCGATCGCAGGCCATGACGCGGGCAAAGGCGCCGTGGCGGCGTCGGAGATGGAGGCCAACAGGGGGGTGCCGTTTGGCAGACGCACAACCAGCGGCGCGTCGCTGACATAGGCGGCTTGGGTCAACAATGCCTGAAAATTGGCACCCACGCGGAGCGTGCCGTCGGCCCGCGTCACCTCAATATTACGGGCCAAGCCGCTCAAGATCCCAAGATCGCGCTCCAGCTCCGAGTCGACCGAGGTGGCCAGCATTTTGGCCGTGGCGAGGCAGTAACGCTGATGTGCCGCCAGGATGGCTTGCGCGTAATGGCGATCAACATACACCGCCAAGCCCAAGGTCGGCACCAGACAGATCAGCACCAGCACCACCAGATGAACGCGCAGGCGCGGCGGCATGAAGCGATATTCCAAAGCCACAGTCTCGCCCGCCCGCGCGCGCCCAGCCATCGCAACGCGCATCCACAACCGTTGCGCCAAGGACAATCGCCCTAGACCTGCCGCATGCAGGGCCTGCTGCGGTGCCGCATCTTGGGGCCAGGTGGTGGGCTCGGTGATGGCGTCCTCCGTGTCGTTGGGAGAAACTATGCTAACGCAGAGCGATGGCCCAACCGATACGGAAAACTGCGTAATTTGACGTCACTGTTGCGCAATAATATTTTAAATCACGCCGCCTTGCGCCGCCACCGCATCACCCAGTCGCTCTAGCAACGCATCCTTGATGCCCATTTCTCGCAGGCCGTTGCGCGTGTTGAACAGGTAGTCGGCGCCGGTGCCCAGCCTGCCCCGTGAGGTGGCGAGGCGCCTGATGAGCTCGGCATCCCCGATGTCTCCCGCATAATTGCTACAATCAGGGTTGATGGTGAACGTGATGGCATGCCCTGAGATGTTGCCGTCAGCACTGGTGAACGCAAGCCATTTGGGAATGTAGCTGTTGGCGATCATTTCGCGGCGCCAGAGAATATCCAGCTCCTGCTCCACATGCCGCTCTTCAACGCGCAGCACCGCCCCCACACATTCACCACCCGCTTCGAGCCCAAGCAGCATGCCTGGCGTCACCGCATCGCCCCGACCGGCGCGGGTGGCGAGGCAGAAACTGCGATGCCAGCCCGACACGCTGGCCAGAACACGGCTGCTGATATGCATCGCCGGGTTCCAGATCAGCGAGCCATAGGCAAACACCCACAGCCCATTGCCGTGCTCTGGCCGCGCGTCAAGAATACTGCGCAGGCTCTCGGCGCGTTCTGCCGCGGTGAGAACGTGCAGTTCGGGATAACTGGCGCGGATTGAGTCCTCAAGCTCACCCGAGAGCAGCAATTCTCGGGTGAGGATGGGCGTGCGGTCCGGCCCCAGAAAATGGGGCGGCGTTTTGCTCATTCAGCGGGGCTCTTTGCAAGCAAATCGCGGATTTCGGCCAGCAGCAATTCGGTCTTGGTGGGCGCTGCCGCCGCTTTCGGTGCGGTGACGGAAAGGCGGGTTAGGAATTTTACCATCCAAAACACCGCAAATCCGACGATGAGAAACTGGATCACCGCATTGAGAAACACGCCGATATTGAGCGTGACGGCACCAGCGGTTTTGGCTGCCTCCAATGTGGCGGTGCTGGGGCCTTTCAGCGTGATGAAGATGTTGCTGAAATCAATCCCCCCCACCAACAGCCCGATCAGCGGGGTGAACAGGTCTTTCACCAAGCTGCCAACCACGGATGTGAAAGCAGCCCCGATGATGATGCCCACCGCGAGATCGACAACATTGCCCTTCATCACGAAGGCTTGGAACTCTTCCACCCAAGCTGGGCGCTTAATCGAAATCGGCGGCTGCATCATCGGTCTCCAAGAAGCGATGATGCAAGCTTAGCCAAATTCTTTATGCGCCAGCAACGTAGGCCTTAAGGTGGTCAACTTCCTGTTCTTGCTGCGCCATGCGCGCCTTGACCACGTCACCAATGCTGATCACGCCCACGATGCGGCCATGCTCGATCACCGGCAGATGGCGGAAGCGTCCGTTGGTCATCATCCGCATTGCGTCAGCAACCGTGGTGCGCGGCACTGCGGTGGTGACATGGCTCGTCATCAGGCTCTCAGCGGAGTGGTCGAGCGCGCTGGCACCATGGTCGGCAAGGCTTGCCACAATGTCGCGCTCGCTGAGGATGCCCAGAAGATCTTGCCGTTCATTGCAGACCAGCACCGCACCGATCCGATGTTGGGCGAGCACATGGGTCACCTCGGCGACACTGGCGGTCGGCAGCACGGTCACGCTCGCATGGCCCTTGTGTTTTAGAATATGTTCAATCGTCATCGCCGAATCTCCCTTTGCTATGGGCGTTTTCCGCCTCGTTCGCATCATTCCACGCTGCGCCTTTTGTCCGGCATTGCGCAACGGGGTTTACGTGCGGTGCAGCAAAGCGAATTGATCAGCAGCGTTCAGCGTCATATCGCCGTGATGGGCTGAGAAATTCGCTCTGCGCCGCCACAATCCGCAATTCCCGGCTGTTGTCCGCATGCGTGCGACGCAGCACGCCATGCAGGGCACTGCCCGCCAATTCGAGCGCAACTTGTGGTGAGGCACCGCTGGCGAGATGGAACAGGAACAGTGCCGAGAGCAGGTCTCCCGCGCCATTGGGGTGCAGATCAAGCCGCTCCGTCCGCAGCCGCCAAAATTGCCCATCCGCCCCAACCAATATGTCGATACACGCAGGCGGAGTGTCTGGCGTGACGAGGCTGGTTACCAGCACGATACGTGGCCCCATCGCCTGTAACGCAGCGATAGCGGCTTTGGCGTCATGCAACGTCTCAACCGGCAAGCCGGTCAGGTGGCCGAGTTCAAAACGGTTGGGCGTGGCAATGTCCGACAGCGGCAGGAGTGTCTTGCGCAGCAACGTGTCGATGCCGGGGCGAACATAAACGCCGGGCCCGTCATCACCGATCACCGGATCACAGCAATACAGTGCTTGCCGGTTAGCCGTTTTCACCAACTGCACCGCTTCGGCCACCGCCTCCCCCGTTTCAGGCGTGCCGAGATAGCCGGACAGCACCGCATCGCACTGCCCAAGCACGCCGCGCGTGGTGATCCCGCGCATCAGGGCTGCGATTTGCGCGCCGCTGAACACATCCCCCGTGCAGCCGCCATAACCGGGATGGTTGGAAAGCTGCACCGTATTCACCGCCCAAACCTCCGCCCCCATCCGCTGCAACGGAAACATCGCCGCAGCATTGCCGACATGGCCGTAACAGACCCAGGATTGGAGCGAGAGGATGTTCATGCGCCGTTGGTATCAGGCGCAGCGCCCTCCATCCACTGGCAGCAACACGCCGGTCAGGAAACTCGACGCATCTTCGGCCAGGAACACGCAGGCGTTGGCGATATCCATCGGGGTGCTCATCCGTCCCAGCGGCACCGAGGCGATGAACTTGGCACGCGACTCGGGGGTATCTTCCAGCCCCATGAAGCTCTCCAGCAACCCGGTCGCCCCGATCACCGGGCAGATCGCATTCACCCTGATGTTGTCGTGCGCCAACTCGGTGGCCATGCATTGGGTGATAATGTTCACAGCACCCTTTGAGCCATTATACCACACCAAGCCTGGTCGCGGACGAATTCCGGCGGTGGAGCTGATATTGACAATCGCGCCACCGCGCCCCTGGCGGCGCAGCACCGGCACGCAGGCCTGCGCCATCCAATAGATCGACTTCACATTCACCGCATAAACTCGGTCGAAACTCTCCTCATCCACCTCCAAAATCGGGCCGTTGCGATGCGTGGTGCCGGCGTTGTTGACCACAATGTCCAACCCGCCGAATTCGCTCACGGCCGTATCGACCATGTTCTGCACATCCGGCCCCAGGCTCACATCGCCTTCCACCGCAACGCCGCCGATTTCGTGGGCGACGCGCATGGCGGCGTTGTGGCGGATGTCGGTGACGACAACTTTTGCACCTTGTGCCGCATAAAGCCGCGCGATGCCCTCGCCAAACCCACCGCCGCCGCCGGTGACAATCGCCACTTTGCCTTGAAGTCGCATCAGCATTCCCCCTCAACTTGCGTGCGCCCTCTGGTGTGGCGCGTAAGGCTGCATCACATTACGAAAAACCACTGCTGCAAAGGCATGAGATGTCCCGCTCCCCGAAATTGTTTGAGAAGCCGAGCTTTCGGTCGGTCACCCTGCGCAACCGCATCGTGGTGTCGCCAATGTGCCAATACAGCGCCGATGAGGGGCTGGGTGGGCTGTGGCACCTGCAACATCTCGGCGCTCGCTCGGCTGGTGGCGCTGGTCTGGTGATTGTGGAGGCAACGCATGTGTCCTGGCTCGGCCGCATCACGGCGGGCTGCTTGGGGCTGTGGAACGATGAGCAACAGGCGCTGCTAAAGCAGCTTGTGCAGGTGATTGAACTTGGCGGTGCCACGCCGGGCATGCAGATCGCGCATGCCGGTCGCAAGGCGAGTTCCGCGAAACCTTGGAACGGCGGCGCGCCGGTTGCGCCTGCCGACGGTGGCTGGCTGCCCTGGGCGCCAAGTGCCATCCCGTTCGTCGAGGGCGGCATCGCGCCGCACGCGATGAGTGTTGCCGAAATTCAAACCGTGCTCGCAGAGTTCCGCGACACCACCCGCCGCGCCCGCGAGGCCGGGATGAAGGTGATCGAAATCCACGGCGCACATGGCTATCTCATCCACAGCTTCCTCTCGCCACTCTCCAACACCCGCAATGACCAATATGGTGGCGACCTCGCCGGCCGGTCGCGCTTCCTCATGGAAGCTGTGGACGCGGTGCGCAGCGAATGGCCGGATGAACTGCCGCTGTTCGTGCGCATCTCCTGCACCGATTGGATGGCAGGCGGGCTCACCGGCGAGGATGCCGTGCTCATCGCCCGGATGCTGAAGGCCACCGGCAAGGTGGATCTGATCGACTGCTCCACCGGCGGCATTCTCGCCAACGGCCCGGTGATCCCCGCGTTGTATCCCGGCTATCAGGTGCCGTATGCCGAGGCGGTGCGGCTGGGCGCTGACATGCCAACCGGCGCGGTCGGGCTGATCTCCGCGCCGGAGCATGCCGAGGAAATCGTCGCCAATGGCCGGGCTGATCTGGTGTTCCTCGCCCGCGCCATTCTCGCTGATCCGTATTGGCCACTGCGTGCCGCAGCAACGCTGAAGGCACCGATGGATATCCCGCCGCAATATGCCCGCGCCGCTTGGAAGTAAGCTCGGCACACAGACGCTTTCGATATGAGTCTCATATGGCGGGGCGGAGGGGGAAGTTTTACCCTCTGCCCGTCGTTGCATCAGGCGTCACAACACCCAGCAACGCGGAACCTTCGAGGACCACCATGACAAATCGCGTTGCGTTGCGTGCCGCGTTGTCGATTGTCGCCGTTTTCGTCTATGGCTGGAGCAACGCGCTGCTAAGCCCGCCCGCCACGCTGATCTCGGGTGAGGCGGCGTCTGGCCAGTTTTCCAACTCAGACGCCAATTTCCTGGCCTCCGCCTACACGATGCGCTTCGGTGGCGGCATCACCTTGCCACTGATTGTCCTCATCGCGGTCCTCGCGGTGATTTGGTGGCAACCCATCAGCGCGTTCCTCCGCCATAATCGCAGATCCCATCTCGCTCTTGCGGCAGCCCTGCTGCTGCCAGCCACAGCAGCGCAGGCCTATTACGACAAAAACGACTACACCGAGGCCTATTTCATCCTCCCCAACGAATCGGCGTTTTTCATCCCCGATGCCGGAGCCAACAAGGACAGTCAGGCCAAATTCGGCTCGGCGCAGTATCTCGAAGACAACAAAGTCGCCGCCAAACGCTTCATCATCCCGCACACGCGGTTCAGCGGTTCGGGCTTCTTCGCCGATTTCTATGTGCCGACCGGGCGGCTGATTATCGTCGATCGCACCCCCTATAACCGTGAATGGACCGCCTCGCGCAATCGCGGCACCTCGGCGCGTGATGAAAGTTTTCCGTGTCAGAGCCAAGAAGGCCTGAACGTCACTGTGGAAGTGGCCATCGCCACCGCCGTCAATGAAGACGATGCCGCGCGCTTCCTCTATTGGTTCGGCGTCCGCCCGCCGCAGGGCAATCGCACGGATCCGCAAGTGATCTTCGCCTCCGTCTATAACGGCCGCTCTCTGGCGGAAGTGATGGACGGGGTGGGGCGTGGCAAGGTGCAGTCCCTGGTCTGCAAACAAATCGGCGCGCGAACCTTCGACAAGGTGAACACCGACGTCAACGCGATCATGGACGCGGTTTCAGCTGATGCCGAAGCCTATTTCAAGTCGCGCGGTATCACGCTGGACTATATCGGCTGGGCCGGCACGTTCACCTTTGACCATGATGTGCAAAAGGCGATCAACGACCGCTACACCGCTGAAAAAATCGCCCCGATGCTGCCGGTGCTGCAAACCAAGGCGCTGCTGGATGCCACCGGAAAATGGGATGGTCATTTGCCCACCACCGTCTCCGGCCTCTGGCTCGTCCCTGGCGATATCCTCGCCGGAGTGCAAGCGTGGCTCAAGGCCGAAACCACACTGAAGAAATAAACACCACAGGGTGCAATTCTGCGGGAATTGCAGCAACCACCCCAAATTTCAGTAAATACCCGGAACAATAGAATCGCCTCTCCGCGGCAAGCCTCAGCGCATTTTTCCAAAACCCTGCCGTCTTGCCGCTGACAGCACACCGCGCGGCAGCGGACTGCGAAATGGCTCTGGCTTG
>CAIZGT010000640.1 GCA_903932545.1 uncultured Rhodospirillales bacterium | reverse complement strand
TCTCCGCCGAGCAGCCCCACGCGCATGCGTCGGCGGCTGCCCCAGCGCGGAACAGGATCAAGATGGTTCAGGGCCGAACCTGCCCGGTGCCGATCACCTGATAGCGATAGGTGGTCAATTGTTCCGCCCCAACTGGCCCGCGCGCATGCACTCGGCCGGTCGCAATGCCAATCTCGGCGCCAAAACCAAACTCGCCACCATCACAGAATTGGGTGGATGCGTTCCACATCACCACCGCCGAGCTAACGCGATTGAGGAAGCGCATCGCTGCCTCGGCGTCTTCCGTGATAATCGCCTCGGTGTGGCTGCTGCCATGTTGGGCGATATGGGCGAGGGCTTCATCCACCCCGTCCACCACCGCGATAGAGAGGACCGAGTCGAGCCACTCGGTGTCGAAATCATCGGTGTTGGCAATCGGTAGGAACGGCACGATGGCGCGCGAGGCGGCGTCAGCACGGAAATCACAGCCGAGTGCTTTGAGATCAGCCACCAGAATCGGCAGCAGTTTGGCCGCGATGGCTTTGTCGATCAGCAGCGTTTCCGTGGCACCACACACGCCGGTGCGGCGCATCTTCGCATTTGCCACGATGTTGCGCGCCATCTCTGTGTCGGCTGCGGCATGAACATAGGTGTGGCACAGCCCCTCGGCATGGGCGAGCACGGGCACACGCGCTTCGTTCTGCACGCGCTCCACCAGATTTCGGCCACCACGCGGGATAATCAGGTCAATCTCGCCACTCGCCGCCAACATCGCCGCCACGAAGGCGCGATCCGGCGAGGGCGGGATTTGCATGCAGGCCTCGGGAATGCCAGCGCGCTTGAGGCCGGTGGTGAAGGCGGAATGGATCGCGCGAGCCGAGTTCAGCGAGTCCGAGCCACCGCGCAGGATGACCGCATTGCCGGATTTGAGGCAGATGCCCGCCGCATCCGCCCCCACATTCGGGCGGCTCTCGTAAATCATGCCGATCACGCCAAGCGGTTGTGCCACGCGACGGATGACGAGGCCGTTCGGGCGCGTCCATTCCGCCAGCGTGCGATCCAGCGGATCGGGCTGGGCGGCGATCTCTTCCAGACCAACCGCGATGGCCTCCACCCGCTCGACCGTGAGCAGCAGCCGATCGCGGAAGGCGGCGGAGCCGGTGCCCGCGTCATAGGCTTCGATGTCGATCTCGTTCATTGCAACGATATGGGCCGATTGCGCCCGCAACTCGGCAGCCGCCTCGTGCAGTCCGTGATTGCGCTGTGCCACCGGCATATGCGCCAACACATCCGATGCCGCACGGGCCTCAGCGGCGGCGTGACGTAGCCACTTCGATATCGCGGTTTGGTCGATATGCATTCCGGCCTCGTCACGCGATAGGGGAGAGATTTCGAGCATCACAGCAGTACCAAATCATCGCGGTGGATCACTTCATCGCGGCCGCGCCAACCCAGCAAGGCTTCGATTTCACTCGATTGATGCCCAATGATGCGAGCGGCATCCTCGCTCGAATAGGCCGACAGACCGCGTGCCAGCACTGCGCCCGCCTCATTGCGCACATCAATTGCGTCGCCACGCTCGAAATGGCCACTGAGTTCGCGCACGCCAGCGGGCAACAGAGATTTGCCTTTGGTGAGCGCCTTCGCCGCCCCATCATCCACCACCAGCACGCCCGCTGGTTGTAGCGAGCCACCAATCCAGCGTTTGCGCGCCGTGCGTCCTTCGGGGGAGGGCAGGAACCAGGTGCAGGGCGCGCCGTTCTGCAACGCGCGCAATGGGCGCTCAACATGGCCGAGCCCGATCAGCATAGCGCATCCCGCCCCGGTGGCGATTCGCGCGGCAATCAGCTTGGTGCGCATGCCGCCGGAGGAGAAGCCCGGCGGCGGCTCACCGCCCATCGCCTCAATCTCCGCCGTCATGTGTTCCACAACCGGGATATGCTTGGCCGTTGGGTCTTTCTTCGGATCGCCGGTGTAAAGCCCGTCGATGTCGGAGAGGAGCAAGAGTTGATCAGCCTGCACCATCTCCGCCACGCGAGCAGCGAGGCGATCATTGTCGCCGAAGCGGATTTCCGCTGTGGCCACCGAGTCGTTCTCGTTGATCACCGGAATGCAGCCCATGCCCATCAGCGTGGTGAGCGTGGCGCGCGCGTTGAGGTAGCGCCTGCGGTCCTCGGTGTCTTCAAGCGTGATCAGCAATTGCGCGGCGTTAAGCTTGTGTGCGCCGAGTACCTCAGCCCAGGCCTGCGCCAGCCGGATTTGGCCGACCGCAGCGGCAGCCTGTTTTTCTTCGAGTTTCAGCTTTTTCTGGTTCAGCTTCAGACTGCGCCGTGCCAGCGCAATTGCGCCGGAACTGACCACAATGACTTCCACGCCACGCGCACGCAAGGCTGCGATATCTTCGGCAATGCCCTCAAGCCACGCCATACGCGGGGCCGCCTTGGCCGGATCGACCAACAGGGCCGAGCCGATTTTGATGATGATCCGGCGCGCATCGCCAAAAACCGGCAGAAGAACGGGCAGGCTGGTCATTTCGTCCGATTCTCTTCGATGGCGCGCCACAATGCCTGCAATACCTCGGGCACACCATCGCCCGCCACGCCCGAAACCAGCATCACCGGCGAACCGGATGCTTTGGCCAACGCCGCCCGACGCGAGGAGATTTCTCGCGGGGTCATTGCGTCAATCTTGTTGAGCGCGATGATCTCCGGCTTGTCCGCCAAGCCGCCGCCATAGGCGCGCAGTTCCTCGCGGATGGTGCGCCACTGATCCACCACCTTGCCCGCCG
>CAIZGT010000639.1 GCA_903932545.1 uncultured Rhodospirillales bacterium | reverse complement strand
TTCGCCCGCGCGGTGATCGCCGCCCAATTGCCCGCGCGGATATCTGAGGCCGGGGCGAGCCAAGACCCACCCACTGCCACCACATTCGGTTGTGCCAGATATTCATCCATATTCGCCTCGGTGACACCGCCGGTGGGATTGAACTTTACCCCTGGGAATGGCCCGCCAAGCGCCTTCAGCATGCCGATGCCGCCGAGTTGCCCCGCTGGGAACAGCTTGACGGTGGTGAAGCCACGGCTCAACGCGGTGATCAACTCCGACGCCGTGGCGATGCCCGGCACAAACGGCACGCCCAATTCCACCGCCGCGTCGAGCAATTCTGGCGTGGCACCAGGGCTGAAAGCGAAGGGCAGTTTCAGATCGCGTGCCAATTCCAGATCACGGCGGCTGACCACAGTGCCCAAGCCCACCACCGCCTCGGCCACACTCGCCTGCACGGCTGCAGCAGCCCCTGCCCCGGCCTCGGTGCGCAGGGTGATTTCCAATGTGTTCACCCCGCCTGAACACAAAGCACGGGCGAGCGGAATGGCGTCTTCCACGCGCTCGATGGTGAGCACTGCCACCAGACGCGCGGAACTTAGCAGGTGATTTAAGGACTGGCTCATAATGTCTCCGATGCGAATGACAATTCGGGCATGGCGGATTGCGGGATGATCGCGCCACGATGGCACACCACCACCCCGGCCAAGCGGTGCCCGGCCCTGGCAGCGTTCACCGGACTATGCCCAGACAGGCGGGCGGCCATATAGGCAGCGGCAAAGCTGTCGCCCGCCGCTGTGGTGTCGATCACGCCCGCAACTGGCATGGCACTGACCACCTCTGACACGCCCGATGCCACGACGTGGCAGGCAGGGGTTGCGAATTTCACCACTATTTCAGATACATGGGCAGCTTGTAGGCGGGCGATGACGTCATGCACTGCGGTTGAGCCGAACAGCAAGCCGTGATCTTCCACACTGGCCAGCACCAGATCGCTGATGCCAAATGCCTGCGCATAAACATCGCGTGCCAGCGCAAAATCCGGCCAGCCGCGTGGGCGGAAATTGGTGTCAAACACAATCTGCACGCCGTTCGCGCGCGCCGCCGCGAGCGTGGCGAACAGCCGGGCGCGGCTGTCGGAGTTGAACAATGAGAGGGTGATGCCGGAGAGGTAGATCATCCGCGCCTGCTGCAACGCTGCCTCGATCTGTGCGATCTCGGGCAGTTCGAACAGTCGGCGCACCGGCGCTTCATTGCGCCAATAATGGAAAGACCGCTCGCCGCTGGCATCGGTGCGGATCAGATACAGGCCTGGCAACGCGCCAGCGACGCGGGCGACGAGATCGGTGCCGATCCGCTCGCGCTGCCATGCGGCGATCATCTCGTCACTGAACGGGTCGATGCCGAGCGCGGTGACATACGAGACCGGCATGCCGAGCCGCGCGAGATAGAGCGCGGTGTTGAGCGTATCACCCCCAAAGGCGCGGGTGAGAGCACCGACCGGCGGCTCGGACAATTCGACCATGCATTCGCCGATGCAGAGGATATGCGCCTTAGCCGACAATTCGCATCTCCACACTTCGTTACGAGCAGCATGCCGAAGCGGCACGCAGGCCGCAAGCAGAGCCGCGCAGGCAGAGCGACCGCCCCGATGATGTGGCCGGTGTTAGTGCTTGGTGGTGGCTTTGATGATTGCCGCCTCTACCAGCCCATCAAGCTGGCCCAGCACGGTTTTGTAGAACGCCATCGGCTTGCCAAACGCATCAAGCACTTCTTCATCCTTGCCGGTGGCAAATTCGGCGAGGGTGAAAACGTGCTCTTTCGTTTCCGGGAAATGTTCGATCACCCATGCCTTGTGCGCGGCGGTCATGGTCAGGATCAGGTCGGAGAATTTTGCCTCTGCCGGGCCAAACTGGGCCGCGACATGCGGCGTGATGTCGATGGCGCGCTCACGCAGCAGAGTCACGAAATTCTCTTCGGGGTGAATGTTATACGGGTTGAGCGCCACCGCACGCGAAATGACCAGTGCGTTGAGGTGCTGGTGCGAAATAACCGCAGCCGCCAGCGCCTCGGCGGTGATCGAGCGGCCAGTGTTGCCGGTGTCCACGAACGCAATGCGGATTGGGCGATCAGCGGCAGAGGCTGAGAGAGTGGTGCTGAGTAACGCCAAGGCGAGCATTTCCAATAAGCCGCGACGAGCGATCATCTCTCAAATTCCCAAATCAATATCACGAGCCCGTCTAACCCAGTCGGCTCGCGGGGCGAAATGACCATTTGACGACACCGGACCGACGCTGCGAAGGATTAGCTGTCCGCGCTTTGACCGCGCAGCATTTGTTGCGCCAAAGCCTGTTTTAGGTCCGGTGACGCAAGCAAGTTGATGGCGGCGCTGAGATCGTGCAGGCGGCGGCGATGGGCGTGGATTTGGTCCAGAAGATTGAGCACGACCGGCAGTGCAAGCTCATCAATCCGCAGTTCAAAGCTCAACTCATGGATCAGGCGGATGCGTGCGATGTCGATGACATCAAACACATAAATCTCAGCCTGCATGCGCGGCCGAACCCAGCCTTTGTCGATCCAACGCTGCACCTCGCGGGCATTGAGGCTGGTATCTTGGGCGACCACAGTTTCGATGCCACTCACAGCAGCGCCTCCATCGCTTGACGAGGGTTGGTCCCATTCTCCGGCTGCCATGTTTGCAAAAACCCCTCTAAGGCCGCGTCCGGTTTGCCGAGTGTGACCCGCAAAATGGCATACAGGTCGCCAGCTTCTGCTGTGCCGTGCGCGGGCACGCCCCGCCCACGCAGGCGCAGCTGGGTTTGGCTGTCAGAGGCGGCAGGGATGCGCATGCGCAGCTTGCCGGATGGGGTTGGCACTTCGATGAAGCCGCCAAGCACGGCTTCTTGCAGCGAAACCGGCAGCTCAAACCGGATATCGGCACCTTCGCGGCGAAAGAACGGATGCGCGATGATATGAATTTCAATCAACGCATCCCCATTGCCGCCTTTTCCTGCGCCGACTTGTCCTGCGCCGCCCTGGCCACGCAGGCGCAACACATCGCCTTCGGTTGTGGCGATGGGAATTTTGACGTCCAAAACGCGGCCATCGGGCAAATTGAGGCGCTTGGTTGCCCCATTGACGGCATCCAAGAAGGTTGCTGCGAGCGTGAAATGTTGATCCGGCCCGCGCTGATTAGCACGTCTCGCACCACGCGGCGGCGGCATGTCGCCGAACATGTTGCCAAAGAGATCGTTAAGATCAGCGCCCTCCCAGTCACTTCGACCAGCGCCGCCGGGCGCATAGCGACGCCCCGCTTCGGTGTCGGCATAATCGCGGTAGGAGGAAGGACGCGGCTTTTCGTCGCCGCGCGCGTCAATCTCGCCGCGATCAAAGCGGGCGCGCTTGTCGGGATCGCTGAGCAATTGATGCGCCGCCGCGATGCGCTTGAACTGCGCTTCAGCCTTTGCGTCACCGGGATTGAGATCGGGGTGATGCAACTTGGCCAATTTGCGGTAGGTGCGACGGATCGTCTCAAGGCTCGCGTCACGCGACACGCCAAGGGTGAGATAGGGATCATCAAGGCTGGTTGCGTCAGAAATTTTACGTCACTCCAGCCAAAGCGCAGTCTCAGGCGGTCAGTGCGGTGCGGGCAAGTTCAAGCAACTGGCCGTCGGTCATCTGTCCGATATCGGCGACAACCGCATTGACCACGCGCTTGAATATCAGTGGGTGATGGGTGTGGAGATATTTGCTGAATTGTTGGGTGGTGTTGCTGTGCCCAGCGCCGTGGCCAACCAGCACGATCTTCCCGCCTGAGAGCAAGGCTTTGGTGATCTCGTCGAAAAAGCGTGCCTCTTCCGTGTTCCGCTTTTCCGCATCCCGCCCCTGCTCGGCATGCGAAAAATGGCACAGAATGCGGTGCGGATTGCGGGCGTGGATGGTGTGGCCAGACTTGTCGTTGGCGCGCAGATCGAGGTGAAACAGCCTCGCCTCGGTGGCCTCCAGCACCACCAGCCAGTCACTGTTCGGCGCCACAGCTTCCATTGGCGGATTTGGCGATCCGTGTTCATCGGTGCCCCAACCGGCGCGGGTGAGCAAATGGCGCAGGGCCATCACCTCGTCGGTCATCAGGCTATGGCCACGCGATTTGGTCACGCGGTGATGCTCATCGCCAATGGTGTATGTGACGGCACTGTTCTCGCCGTGCTCCACCGAGCCGAGTTTGGCAAACAGCGAGAGCACGTCGATCCGGTCCAGATTATGCGCAATCGGATGGCGATAGAACGCCTCCAGAGTACGGCGATGGACGGTGGAAAGCATTGCCCGATCCTGAACGGACGGGCCAAAACTGGCTTCAATGTTGAGGTCAGACACGGCACGCCCCTTTGGTGGATCCGCTGCGGTGATCGGTCTGCGGCACGGTTCAAATCTGTGCTTGTCGGCAGCTGAGAGACAGGCTCGGGAATTACCTACTCAGCCAGGCTCACGCCTTGCGCCACACCCAACTGAGCGCACGAGATTTAGGCTCGCTGCTCGCAATATCCGCGTCTGAGAAGCCAGTTGGGGCGATATCGCTGACCAGAACACACTCCTCATCTTCTGGAAGATCACGCCATGCCTGAATAATTGGCTCCCAGACAATGGCTTCGTTGCCAAATAGCGGTGGTTTTTTGCCGTTGAACATATTCATGTGCCATCCGTTCTGTGCATTGGTCGTCAAGGCCAGATTACGGTGGCGCGACGCGGCTCAACAGAATCGGGAAATACGTAAAATTTGACCAATCGGCCGGGCCGCTGCGGGGCTTCTAAGCTGTCGGAGCGGTTCACCGGCGTTAGACTGATGGCGCAATCACCGCATAGAAGTTGTCGGCAAGATGCAGGTCAAACTTGGCGGTCGGGCCAGAGAGATGGTGGAGATTTGTACGATTGGCAACGCGCTCGCGGTTGCGGTTCGACCGGTGCGATTGGCGTGAAGCGTGCGGCTGGCGGGGTGAGTGCGCAGCTTGGCCTGATGATTTATCGCGGAATTCCTATGAGATTCCTATAGCCGACCACCCCACGGCGCATCGCATTCCTATGCATCAAGCAGGACAACAATCGCCGGTTCAATCCGGAGATACAACATGTCCGATCTGGTTTTTCTTCTGCTTGGGGTAGGCGGGTTTCTCGTCTGCGCAGGCTTTGTCTCGCTTTGTGCGAAGCTGTGAGGGGCGTGGCATGACCTTCGACCTCGTTCTTGGCGCCATCGTGACCGTGGGGCTGTTTGCCTATCTGGTGATCGCCCTCGTGCGTCCCGAAAAATTCTGAGGCATATTCCATGACCTTGAATGGATGGATCCAGATCGCGCTGTTTTGCGCGATTATCATCGCCATCACCCGGCCATTGGGCGGCTTTCTGACAAGCATCGCCACTGGCTCCCGCAACTTCCTCACCCCCGTGCTTGGCCCGATTGAGCGCGCCATCTATTGGCTGGCGGGCGTGCGGCCCGATCAAGAGCAACGATGGACGACCTATGCGGTCGCCATGCTGGTCTTCAAAATCTTCTGCTTCTTGTTTGTTTACGCGATTCTGCGTCTGCAGGTTTTTCTGCCGCTCAATCCCACCGGGAAGGGCGAGATTACGCCTGATCTCGCTTACAACACCGCAGTGTCGTTCCTGACCAACACCAACTGGCAGTCCTATGGTGGTGAGTCCACCATGAGCTATTTCAGCCAGATGGTGGCACTCACGGTGCAGAACTTCACCTCGGCCGCCGCCGGTATTGCCATTGCGTTCGCATTCGTGCGTGGTTTCTCGCGCAAGCAGTCCAGCCAGATCGGCAATTTCTGGGTCGATCTCACCCGCGTGATCCTCTACGGCATGCTGCCTTTGTGCATCATTTTCTCGCTGGTATTGGTCTGGCAGGGTGTGCCGCAGACACTGGGCGGTTCGGTGGACGCGATGACGCTGGAAGGCGTGAAGCAGACCATCGCTGTGGGCCCAGTGGCCACACAGGAAGTGATCAAGATGCTCGGCACCAACGGCGGTGGCTTCTTCAACGCCAACTCCGCGCATCCGTTTGAGAATCCAACGGTGCTGGTGAATTTGCTGCAGGTGATATTCATCTTCTCCCTCGGCGCTGGCCTGACCAATTTTTTCGGCCGTATGGTCGGCAGTGAGAAGCAGGGTTGGGCAATCTTTAGTGCGATGGGCCTGTTGTTCCTGGCTGGCGTGTTCGTGATCTACTGGTCGGAAGGCCATGCCAACCCGTTGCTGACCGCGCTGGGCATGGATGGCTCGCTCGGCAACATGGAAGGCAAGGAAGTTCGGTTCGGCATTGCCCAGACCGCCTTGTTCTCCACCGCAACCACCGACGCTTCATGCGGCGCGGTGGACGCGATGTTCGACAGCTTCCTGCCGCTCGGCGGGATGATCCCGATGCTCAACATTATGCTCGGCGAGATCATCTTCGGCGGTGTGGGCTCGGGCCTGTATGGTTTTGTGCTGTTCGCCATCGTGGCCGTGTTCGTGGCCGGGCTGATGGTGGGTCGCACGCCAGAATATCTCGGCAAGAAGATCGAGGCGCGTGAGGTGAAGATGACCATGTTGGCCATCCTGAGCCTTCCGTTGGTTATGCTTGGCTTCACCGCAATCGCAGTGGTGGTTGATGCTGGCACTTCGGCGCTTTCTGCCAGCGGGCCGCATGGCTTCTCCGAGGCACTGTATGCTTATGTCTCGGCCGCCGGGAACAACGGCAGCGCCTTTGCGGGCCTGACCGCCAACATGTTCTGGAACACGACGTTGGGTATCGGCATGATGATCGGTCGCTTCTTCGTCATCATCCCCGCACTGGCGATTGCAGGCTCGATGGCGGCGAAAAAGACGGTGCCACCGTCTGCCGGCACGTTCCCGACCGATGGGCCGATGTTTGTGGGTCTGGTCATCGGCGTGATCCTGATCGTCGGCGGCCTTACCTTCTTCCCCGCTTTGGCCCTGGGCCCGATCGTTGAGCATTTCGCGCTCGCGGCCGGCACCACTTATTAAGGCAGACCCTTCCATGTCCGCTCGCACCAACACGTCTTTGCTGGACCCGGCGATTTTGCGCCCGGCCATCCTGCAGTCCCTGATCAAACTTGACCCACGCCAGATGTGGCGCAACCCGGTGATGTTCGTGGTGGAGGTGGTCTCGACACTGACCACGATCCTGCTGATCCGCGACATCACAACCGGCGCACCGCATTTGGGGTTCGCGATCCAGATCAATATCTGGCTCTGGTTCACCGTGATTTTCGCCAATTTTGCCGAAGCCGTCGCCGAAGGCCGTGGCAAGGCGCAGGCGGCCAGTTTGCGTCGCACCCGTACCGAAGCGATGGCGCACCGCTTGCGCGCCGATGGTGGCGTTGATGACATTGAGGCCATAGCACTCAAAGTGGGCGATGTGGTGTTGGTTGAGGCTGGTGAGTTAATCCCGTCCGATGGGGAGGTGATCGAAGGCGTCGCCTCGGTCAACGAAGCGGCGATCACCGGCGAATCGGCACCCGTCATTCGTGAGAGTGGCGGTGACCGATCAGCGGTGACGGGTGGGACCACGGTTGCATCCGACTGGTTAAAGATCCGCATCACCGCTGCCCAGGGCAACACGTTCATCGACCGGATGATCGCGCTGGTGGAAGGCGCGTCTCGCCAGAAAACGCCAAACGAGATCGCGCTCAATATTCTGTTGGCGGGCCTCACGCTGATCTTCATCCTGGCGGTGGCGACCTTGCCGAGCTTTGCGACCTATGCGGGTGGTGCCATTCCGGTGCTGGTGCTGGTGGCGCTGTTCGTGACGTTGATCCCCACCACCATCGGCGCATTGCTTTCTGCTATCGGCATTGCCGGGATGGATCGTCTGGTTCGCTTCAACGTGCTCGCAATGTCTGGCCGTGCGGTGGAGGCGGCAGGTGATGTGGACACGCTGTTGCTCGACAAAACCGGCACGATCACGCTCGGCAACCGTCAGGCGGCGGAATTTCTGCCGGTATCGGGTGTCACAGCTGAGGAGTTGGCCGATGCGGCACAGCTCTCGTCATTGTCGGACGAGACGCCAGAGGGCCGCTCCATCGTTGTGCTGGCCAAAGAAAAGCACGGCCTGCGCGAGCGAGATATGGCGGGGCTGGCTGCAACCTTCATTCCATTCACTGCGCAGACGCGGATGAGCGGGGTGGATGTGGACGGTCGTTTGATCCGCAAGGGTGCGGTCGACTCTGTGCTTGCCTATGTGCGGGCTGCAACCGGCAAACCCGCGTCTGAAGCAGCATTGCGGGAGTTGCAGACGATCGCCGACCGCATCGCGCGTGGCGGCGGGACACCGCTGGCGGTGGCTGATGGCAGCCGCGTGCTGGGCGTGATCTTCCTCAAGGACATCATCAAGGGTGGCATCAAAGAGCGCTTCGCCGAGTTGCGCCGCATGGGCATTCGCACTGTGATGATCACCGGCGATAACCCACTCACAGCAGCCGCAATCGCCGCCGAGGCGGGTGTGGACGATTTCCTCGCCCAGGCCACGCCAGAGGACAAGCTTGCTTTGATCCGCAGCGAACAGGCGCAAGGCAAACTGGTTGCGATGTGCGGTGACGGCACCAACGACGCCCCTGCCTTGGCGCAGGCAGATGTTGGGGTTGCGATGAACACCGGCACGATGGCCGCGCGCGAAGCCGGCAACATGGTCGATCTGGACAGCGACCCGACCAAGCTGATCGAGATTGTTGAAATCGGCAAACAATTGCTGATGACGCGCGGGGCACTGACGACGTTCAGCATCGCCAATGACGTGGCGAAATATTTCGCCATCATCCCGGCGATGTTTCTGGCGTTTTACCCGCAATTGCAGGCGCTGAATGTGATGGGCCTTGCCACGCCACAATCGGCGATCCTATCAGCGATCATCTTCAATGCGCTGA